>JBDLIV010000090.1:0-6820 GCA_039714675.1 Thermodesulfobacteriota bacterium | reverse complement strand
AGGCTTCTGGCATCAAAAACCGATGTTCCCTTTCATATCGGGGTAACAGAAGCAGGCGGACTTTATGCCGGCATAACAAAATCTGCCATTGGTATTGGTATGCTTCTGGCAGAAGGTCTTGGGGATACTATGCGGGTCTCTTTGACAAGGGATCCTGTGGAAGAGATAAGAACAGGATATGAGATTTTAAGGGCACTTGGAATCAGAAGTCGTGGACCTGAACTTATTTCATGTCCCACATGCGGCAGATGCAGGATTGATCTTTTTAAAATAGCCCGGGATACAGAAAAAGCTTTACTTGACCACTCATCAAAGATTAAAGTTGCAATTATGGGTTGTGTTGTAAATGGACCCGGGGAGGCAAAAGAGGCAGATATTGGTATTGCAGGAGGGGATGGTAAGGGGATTTTGTTTAAAAAAGGAAAAGTAATACGCAAAATTGATCAGGATAAGCTTGTGGAACAACTGTTGATGGAAATTAAAAATATTGAAATTGAAAAAGGTGGAGAAAGTTAATGGCAAAGAAAAATAAAACAGCAATCACACCAACCCGGGAACAGGATTATCCAGCCTGGTATCAGGAGGTGGTTAAGGCCTCTGACATGGCGGAAAACTCTCCTGTCCGGGGATGTATGGTGATAAAACCATGGGGATACGCCCTGTGGGAAAATATCATGAACCAGATGGATGCAATGTTTAAGGAAACCGGTGTAAAAAATGCCTATTTCCCTCTCTTTATTCCTTTAAGTTATCTTGAAAAAGAGGCAGAACATATAGAGGGCTTTGCCAAAGAGTGTGCTGTTGTCACCCATCACAAGCTTGAAAAGGATGATAAAGGCGGGCTTGTGCCTGCTGGAGAACTTGCAGAACCATTAATAGTACGCCCTACATCTGAAACAATTATAGGGGAATCCATGTCCAGATGGACATCAAGTTACAGAGATCTTCCCATTCTTTTAAATCAGTGGGCAAATGTGGTCAGGTGGGAAATGCGTACACGCATGTTTTTGAGAACCAGTGAATTTTTATGGCAGGAAGGCCATACTGCCCATGCAGAAGAGTCTGAAGCAAAAGAGAGAACCATGCGCATGCTGGATCTCTATACAAAATTTGTTGAAGAGTATCTTGCCATGCCGGTAATCAGGGGAAGAAAAACTGTTTCAGAAAGATTCCCGGGAGCTGAAGATACTCTCTGTATTGAAGCCATGATGCAGGATAAAAGAGCTCTGCAGGCAGGAACCTCCCATTTTCTGGGGCAGAATTTTGCCAGAGGTTCTGATATTAAATTTCAAAATGAAGAGGGCCAGGAGGCCTATGCATGGACTACATCATGGGGAACTTCCACCCGTATGATAGGCGGGATGATCATGGTACATTCCGATGATGATGGCCTTGTGGTGCCGCCCAAAGTGGCACCTGCCCATGTTGTTATCCTGCCGATTTTGAAAAAAGATGAAGATAGCCGGAGTATCCTGGAGAGTGCTAAAAGCCTTAAAGATGCACTGGAAGAGAAACAATTCCATGGCAGAAAACTTATCGTTGAAATTGATGATAGAGATATAGGTGGAGCAAGAGGTTGGGAATGGGTCAAAAAAGGTATTCCTGTACGTATTGAGCTTGGACCGAGGGATATCGCACAAAACTCTGTTTATATGGCCAGAAGGGATGAACCATCCAACAAGAAACAATCCATGAACAGGGAAGAATTTATAGGTAAAATAACCGATATACTGGACAGTATCCAGGATAATTATTTTAACCGTGCTGTGAATCATAGAAAAGAAAACACCTTTGAAATTGATGATAAAAAACAATTTTATAAATTATACAAAAAAGCAAAAGGGTTTAATAATGGTGCATTTGTCATGGCACACTGGTGTGGATCACAAGAGTGTGAACAGAAAATAAAAAACGATCTCTCCGTAACTATTAGGTGTATTCCATTTGACAGCCCTACAGAGCAAGGCAGATGTATCTGCTGTGAGAATTCAAGTTCAAGGAGAGTCCTTTTTTCCAAGGCATATTAAAGAGTGAATACTTAAGAATGAATAATTAATAATGATCAGAATTACTGACATACTTGATAAAATTTATGAGTATAATCCAGATGGAGATCCGGATATTATAGACAGGGCATATATTTATTCGGCAAGAGCCCATGAAGGTCAGGTGCGGCTTTCCGGAGAGCCCTATTTGTCCCATCCTCTCGAAGTTGCCAATATTCTGGCAGATATGCGTCTTGATGTTGAAAGTATTGCAGCAGCTCTTTTGCATGATGTCATTGAAGACACATCTACAACAAGGGAAGATATAGAAAATATGTTTGGCCCGGGTGTGGCCCATATTGTTTCAGGCGTCACCAAACTTTCCGGGTTGTCGTTTTCAACTAAAATCGCTCACCAGGCAGAAAGCTTGAGAAACATGATCCTTGCCATGGCAGATGATATCAGAGTGGTGCTGATTAAACTTGCCGATAGAATCCATAATATGAGGACTCTTAAATTTCATCGTAAACCTGAAAAACAGGCAGCCATTGCCCAGGAGACTTTAGATATTTATGCTCCCATTGCCGCACGTCTTGGGATATTCTGGATAAAATATGAGTTGGAAGACATTGCTTTTTATTATACTCTAAGAGAGGAATATGAACGTATTGATGCCCTTGTGAATAAAGCAAAGGATGAAAAGGATATACAGATTAAAGAGGTAAAGGCAGCTCTTTATGAAAAGATGGAGGAGATGGGCCTGGAGTGTGAAATAAAGGGAAGATATAAGCAGCATTACAGTATTTATCAGAAAATGGTTTCCCAGAATCTGGCATTTGAGCAAGTTTATGACATCATAGCCTTTAGAATTATTCTTGATACAATACCCCAGTGTTATGCAGCCATGGGCGCCATACATTCCCACACCATGTGGAAGCCGATTTATTATAAAATCAAGGATTATATTGGTAATCCCAAGCCCAATATGTATCGATCCATTCATACAACAGTTATGGGATCAAAAGGTGAACGGGTTGAAATTCAGATCAGAACCCATGATATGGATAAAATTGCAGAATCAGGAATTGCAGCTCACTGGAGCTATAAAGAGGGTACAAAAGCTGATGAGACTACAGGTGAGCTGTTTGCATGGATCAGCAAGCTTGTGGAAAATCAGGAAAATTATAATGACCCGGATGAATTTCTTGAAAATGTTAGAATTGATTTATATCCCGATGAAATATATGTGTTCACACCCCAGGGAGAGATAAGAACCCTGCCTAAAAAAGCTACGCCTGTAGATTTTGCCTATATGATACACACTGAAGTTGGAGCCCAGTGCACAGGAGCAAAGGTAAACGGGAAAATAGTACAGCTTACCCATGAACTTAACACTGGTGATACAATAGAGATTATTACTACCCAAGGGCATACCCCAAGCCCTGACTGGCTCAATTTTGTCAAAACAGTAAAGGCAAGGACTAAAATCCGTGCCTGGATCAATGCCAGGGAAAGAGAGAGAAGTTATTCTCTGGGTAGAGAAATGTGTGAAAAAACTTTTAAAAAGAAAAACCAGAATTTTAATGCTCTTGTTAAATCAGGTCAAATTAAAAAGGTTGCAGAGATTTTTGGTTTTAAAACTATAGATGATCTGATAGCCCATGTCGGGTTTGGAAAACTTACTCCTTTGCAGGTGTTAAATAAGGCCCTGCCTGAACTTGAAAAACAGGATACAAAAGAGGAGAGTATTCTTAAAAAAGTGATTGGCAGGCGTAAGAAAAAAGATAGCACAGGGATAATAGTAAAAGGGCTTGATGATATTCTGGTTAAATTTTCAAAATGCTGTAACCCTTTGCCGGGAGAACCTATCACTGGTTATATTACCCAGGGTCAGGGCGTAACCATTCACCGCAAGGGCTGTCTCAATATCATGAAAATGAGCAAGGAGCGTCAGATTGAAGTTCAATGGAGTGAAGGCTCTACAGAATCTTATCCTGCCAGCATCAAGGTTAAAACAGATGACAGATTCGGACTTCTTGCAGATATAGCTTCGGTTATCAGCAAATATAAATCTAATATTTTAAATGCAAAAAGTGAGACCAGAGATACTGGTCTTGGTCTGTTTTATTTTACATTTCTGGTGGAGAGTTCAGACCAGCTTTTTAAAATTATGTCAGATATCAGGAAAGTAAAAAAAGTTACTGATGTAAAGCGTATCTTAAGAATTGAATAATTCTTAACTCTTTAGTTTTGAATTAAGGATAAAATTCTTTTATTAAAAACTAAAGAGTTAAGGTTAAGAGTAGAAATTAACTTGAGCTATGCTGCTTTAACAACTTTTCCAGCTTTTATGCAGCTTGTACAGACATTAATTTTTCTAACACAGCCTTGTTTAACAACAGCACGAACTCTTTGAAGATTAGGGTTGAATCTTCTTTTGTTTAAATTATGAGCATGGCTGACATTGTTGCCTACCATTGCTTTTTTACCGCAGATAGCACACTCTTTTGACATATTATATTCTCCTGTAATACTCTTTTAACAAAATAAAAACCTTAAATTTATATATCAAAAACAGATGAAAGTAAAGAAATTTTTATTTTTTATTGGCAAGAGCTCGGCACTTGGAAATTTTATTTAAAGCTTCCTTGCTCTCCTTGGAACCAGGGTAATGTTCAACTAGATATTCATATCTTTTTAATGCAGCTTTATATTTTTTTGTTTTCATATAAAAATTGGCAACATAAAGTTCATGTCCTGAGAGATTTGCCACACACTCTTTAATATTCTTTTCAGCCTTTTTTGCATATTCACTTTCCGGAAACTGGTTTATTAACCTGCGGAACTGAGCCAGACTGTTTTTCGCAGGGGAGCTGTCCCGGTCTATTGTATCCAATTGTTTAAACCAGCAAAGTCCGGTCTGATAGATCACATAAGGAACAGCTTCATTTTTTGGATGCATTTTTTCAAACTCCTCATAGCCCATAATAGCTTCATTATACTCTTCAAGATGAAAATGGGAGTCAGCAATTTTAAGTTCAGCAAGAATGGCATATTTGCTGAAAGGATACCAATCCTTTAAATCTGTATAGGCTTTGACAGCATCTTTATAGTCTCCTGCTCTGAATGCTGAAGATCCATCAAAAACAAGCTCTTCAGCATTTTTTTCCATTTCATTGGAGGGTTCAAACAGAGAGCATCCAGTAAATAAAAAAACAGTTGTGACAAGTAGTAATAGTTTTTTCATAATTAAAGATTTTCAATATAGTGTTCTGCAGATACTGCAGCCATGGCGCCATCTCCAACAGCAGTTGATACCTGTCTTAAAGGAGTATCTCTTACGTCTCCAACGGCAAACACACCTGGAACCGATGTCTGCATGTTTTTATCAGCTTGAATAAAACCTGTCTTATCTGTTTTAACAGAATTATTTAAAAAGGAGGTATTGGGTAAAATACCAACCCATATAAAACATCCGTCAGCTTTAATGGTTTTTTCTTCATTGGTTTTTACATTTTTTATTTTAACACTTTCAACACCAAAAAAACCTTCCAGACCTGTTGCAACAGTGTCCCAGACAATTTCAAGTTTATCATTTGCAAAGGCTCGTTCCTGTAGGATTTTGGTGGCTCTGAGTTCATCTCTTCTGTGAAGAAGATATACTTTTTTTGCAAATTTTGTCAGGAATATAGCTTCCTGGACTGCGGTATCTCCGCCGCCAATGGCAACGACTGTTTTCTCTTTGAAAAAAGGTGCGTCGCATGTTGCACAAAAAGAGACTCCTTTTCCCATGAATTTTTCTTCTCCAATACCAAGATTTCTTGGAGAAGCACCCGAGGCAATAATAAGACTTTTAGCAGTAATACTTTTATCTTTTAAAACAATCTCTTTTTTTGTTTCAGAAAGATTAAGGGAGTGAACCTCTGCTGTTTCAATTTTCAGCCCCAGTTCCTGGGCCTGGGTTCTCATTTTTTCTGCAAGATCAAAGCCTGATATGCCTTCAGGGAATCCCGGGTAATTTTCTATCCAGTCTGTAACCAGGATCTGTCCGCCGGGTACTGCTTTTTCCAGAAGAAGTACATTCATCCTTGCCCTTGCAGCATAAATACCAGCTGTCAGACCTGCGGGGCCTGCCCCGATTATGACAAGATCATAGTCAGTTTCTGCCATGATACACTCTCCTTACAAGACTGATTTAATAGTTTCTTCAAGTTTTTCCTTGGCAACCATCCCGGTAATTTGTTCGGCTATTTCACCATCTTTAAAAAAGATAAGTGTTGGAATTGCCTGTACACCGTATTTGCTGGGGCTTACTGGATTATCATCAACATTTACCTTTGCAAATGTCATTTTGTCACCATACTCTTTTTCAAGAGCCTCCACAGTGGGAGTAATGGCTTTGCAAGGGCCGCACCAGGGTGCCCAGAAATCCACCATTACAGGTTTTTCTGATTTAAGAACCTGCTGTTCAAAAGAATCATCTTCAAGTTCAATTATTTTTTGTGTCATAATAGCCTTCCTGAAATTTAAGTTTATGGTTTAATAATAACTTTTAATTATATGTTCTTATTCATTCTTTGTCAAATTATCAATACTGCAATCCTGCCAAATAATCTTGAAAGATTGACTTATATCTGAAAACAAATAATAATTTGGAGTAATGGTAACAAAGCAGTATAATTTCAGGAAAATAAAAATTCTAAAATTGTAATGGGAATTAAAAACAGAATGTTAAAATCTTTTGTGCTTGAAATATTTTCAGACTATGTATGACCCTGGTGTTATTTTAGTACCGGGAGTATTGAAAAATTGGAAAAAGAGTATGATATTCATGT
>JBDLIV010000089.1:0-6825 GCA_039714675.1 Thermodesulfobacteriota bacterium | reverse complement strand
TCAGGGCATATTCGGCAACATAACTCTCCCAATCAACGACATTCTGAACAAGATCATAGTTGTCATGTTCAGGATTCACAGCAAAAAATACATACTCCCCGGTTTCACTGTTTTTCCCGAAAGTTGAAACAATACCTGCCTTATTGGCATTACCGATATAATATTTCCCGCCATCTGCAACATATTGACCCTCTCCAAGAGGTGTTAAGGACATATCAGAGGAGTAGAGATCTGCTCCATGGCTTTTTTCTGACAAACCAAAGGCAAAAATATGTCCCTCTTTTAATAATTGGGCGGTTTTATGTTTTATCTCTTCATTGGAACTCATCCAGATAGGCCCCAGCCCCAGAATAGAGACTTGCCATGTATACCAGTGGGAGAGGTTGTAAAATGCTAAAATCTCATTAAAATCACAGATTCTTCTGGTATCCCACCGGGCATTTGGATTCTTATTTGCATACTTTGAAGGAGTGAGCAGGGTTTCAAATACCCGGTTTTCTTTTAAAAACTGAATAAAATCACCATACCATATGCTTCCATGATAATCTGATTTTAACTGTTTTTTACCTCTGTTTTCAAAGAACTCAACTGTTTTTGTCATAATTGCTTTTGATTCTGTATCAAGATGGTCAAAATTTTCTGTTTTCGGGTTTAATAAATTCATGAATTATCCCTTTAATTTAATGGTTTTAAAAGTAATATAATTTGTACTCAAACTTATTTAATAAGTAAAGGCATGAGCTGAAAATGAGTTTATCAAATCAACTTATCATTTGCTGAATTTTTACCCATAGCCCTGTCAACACAGTGTTTCAGAGCTCAGCATTTAACCTGACAAAATATAAGTCTTAATTTAAAGTATTAAAAACGCAATAAAAAAAATGCGGCGCAATATTTTTATTGCGCAATATTTTTATATTATATTTATACCTAAACTGAATAGAACGCATGTTTGTCAAGAGAATTCAATTGTTTTGATCGAATTTCAAAGAGAAACAATAAATATTCATATAATAAGAAAAATTTGCTTGTCATATTTATTGATAATATTATAAAAACAAGTATTTCATAAGATTTTAAATACTTAGATCATAAATTCATCTTCTGTCCTGCAAAATTTTTAAAATGGCACGTTTATCGCTATATAACTATATTGTAGTTACCGTTAAGATTTAAATAAGTTTCTCTTGGTTAAATAACATTGCATGTTCTGCTGTAGCATTTTATATAAGATAACAACTAATAAATTTAATCTTTTTATATTTTGCGTGTGATTTCCAAGTTTATTGTGTGGCAGACAATTTAAATTCATTAAATGGAGATTATAGTAACTTAAGAAAGGAAAATAATTCAGGCAGATGTTCTATTTAATGAGTTTTATCATTCTGTTTTTTGGCTGGCTGCTGCTGTCAGGAAAATTTGATCTGTTTCACATGGCTCTTGGGGTGATTTCCTGCATTTTAGTAACTATAATCTCAAGTGAGCTTTTTTTTCGACAAAGGCAAATAGGTCTGAGCAGGCGACTTGGTGAAGCCATGCGTTTTGTAGTCTATTGTTTCTGGCTCCTGTACCAGATTGGTATAGCCAATTTACATGTGGTTGCTCTTGCTCTTTCGCCTAAATTTATGGCCAATAACTTTCACCCCCATATTTTCACATTTAAAACATCACTTAAAGGAGATTTTGCAAAATTTGTGCTTGCAAACTCAATCACCCTTACTCCCGGCACAGTAACTATTCGTATCGATAATGATATTTTTATTATCCACGCAATCAGTAAAAAAGCTGCTGGAGATCTGGCAGAAAAAAAGAGCATGAGCGAGATGGAACAACGAGTTGCCTGGGTCTTTGAAAGGGATCTGATTTCATGATTACATCAGCTTTTTCCAATCCAATGGAGTTTTTCTTTATCATGATTGGCGTATGTCTGCTACTGTTTATGTTTCTGCCGCTTTATCGTGTAGTTAGAGGACCCACTGTAATTACCCGTATTCTCGGCGTCAATGTTATTGGCACCAAAACCACTGTTTTGATAATACTAATCGGCACTATCTATAACCGAGTGGAGATGTTTGTGGATATTGCCATTGCCTATGCTCTCCTTAACTTTATTGTCTCCCTTGCTGCCTCCAGATTCTTTCAACGGCACAAAGCGATTAATATTGAGGAGGATGAAGAGTGGTAAATATCATTATTGTTATTCTAATGCTGCTTGGTCTTTTTTTCTTCTTTGGTACTGCTGTGGGAGTTGTTCACTTTCCTGATTTTTACAGCAGAATGCACGCAGCAGGCAAAGGGGACACCCTGTCAACCGCTCTGATCCTGACTGGCCTTGCCCTGTACCATCTTCAGGATTTTAATCTTGATACTCTTCTTGTCAGTGGCAAAATCATGTCCATAGTTCTCTATATATTTATTGCCAGCCCCACAGCCACCCATGCAATCATGGATGCCGGATATGAATCAGGTATTCAACACTTGTCAAACCTTGAACGAAAAAACAAACAAAAAGGAGAAACAAAATGAGCTGGGATGCAAGTTTTTTATGGCAGTTTAATGTGCTTCTTCTTTTAATGGTCGTCATCCTTGCTGTTGCTGCCTTATCTGTAAAAGATCTGGTGGCAGCTGCAATAATTTTTGGCGCTTACAGCTTTATTATGTGCCTGCTCTGGACAGAGATGATGGCTGTGGATGTTGCCTTTACTGAAGCGGCAGTAGGGGCGGGAATCAGCACTGTTCTAATTTTGGGAACCGCTCTTCATATTAAACGCAAATCAAAGGATTGATATGAAACTTCTGGCTTTTTTAATGACATTTAGTGTTGGTGTACTGCTTCTTATAGCTTCTCTTGATCTACCTGACTGGAGCAATCCCGAGTCACCGGCTTCTACCCATCTTTCACCGCACTATATTGAAAAATCCCTTGAGGAGACATCTGTTCCAAATCTGGTAACATCAGTTCTTGCTGATTATCGCGGGTATGATACCATGTTTGAAACTGTGGTCATTTTTTGTGCCGGGATTACTGTTCTTATCATGTTACGGCGAACTTTTATGGGCATAGAGAAATATGTTAAACCCCGCCCTAAAAGGGAGAGTGCTGATATTATTCTGCAGTCAGCCGTCCGTCTGCTGGTGCCGGTAATGCAGGTATTTGCACTCTATGTTGTTGCTCATGGTCACCACAGTCCAGGCGGTGGTTTTCAAGGCGGGGTTATCTTTGGAGCAAGTTTTATTCTGTTGGCAATAGCCTATGATCTTAAGGTTGAACTCAAAAAATTCAGAGAACACGGCGTCCTGATCTTTAGTGTTGTTGGAGTATTGATTTATGCAGGTATTGGTATTGTGTGTCTATTGCTTGGTGGAAATTTCCTTGCCTATGCTGCTTGGGCAAAAATGCTTGGTATCAGTGAGCTGGAAGCCCACTCCCTTGGGATGCTGGGTGTGGAAATCGGTGTTGCCATAACAGTCATGGCTATTATGTTCTCACTCTATGCTGATTTAAGTTCCAGTGGCGATCTGGATGAAGGATTATAAAATATGGATGATCTGCTTGTCTTTATAATCAATAATTATAACTACTGGGTGGCGCTGATTCTACTGTTGACCGGGCTCTATGGTATGATAAGCAAAAACAACCTTTTAAAAAAAGTTATCAGCATGTCTATTTTCCAGTCTGCTATTATCCTTTTTTATGTCTCCATTGGTGCTAAAAAGGATGCAACCATTCCCATTATTGAACATGGACACAATAGCCATGGTGCAGATCATGCTGTAATTGATGTTGCAAATTATGTAAATCCTCTTCCCCATGTGTTAATGCTTACTGCTATTGTGGTTGGCGTTGCCACTCTGGGAGTAGCGCTTGCTCTTATTCAAAAAATCAACCAGGTCCACAATACCATTGAAGAAGATGAAATATTAAGGGATTTACAAGAATGATTCAAAATCAGCTCCCCATTCTTATTATTGCTATCCCTCTATTTTGTGCTTTTTTTATAAGTTTAAGCATGGGCAAGAACAAAACAGGTGTTTACCTGCTCCTGATCACAGCCATGTTTGGTTCGTTCATTGCTTCATGCATGACTCTTTTGCAGGTTATTAACTCGAACAGCCCCATACATTATCATCTTGGAGGGTGGCAGCCGCCTTTTGGAATTGAGCTGGTCATTGATCACCTGAGCGGAATGGTGCTGGTGTTGATATCAACTATAGCTCTTTTAACGGCAATATACTCCTTTCATCCTGTCAGAAAAGATATTTCAGATCGTGCTCACCACTATTATGCCCTATTTTGCCTTCTGATCAGTGGTTTACTGGGTATGACAGCAACGGGTGATGCCTTTAACCTCTATGTACTGCTGGAAATTTCTGCACTTGCAAGCTATGCTCTGCTTGCAAGCAGCGTGCTTGCAGCCAGCCGCGGTCTTGCTTATTTTGCCACCTTTAAATATCTTATCATGGGCACTATTGGAGCCTGCTTTTATCTGCTTGGAGTTGGCTATCTCTACATCAAAACAGGATCTCTAAATATGGCAGATCTGTCTGGCCTGTTAAACAGTGACATACTGCTTCAGTCAGTTACCATCAAGGTTGGTTTTATTTTAATGATCATTGGCGTATGGATTAAAATGGCCTTTTTCCCTCTTCACGGATGGCTGCCCAACGCCTACTCATATGCTTCAACCACCACAAGCAGTCTTATAGCACCCCTGATGACCAAGGTGTCGGTTTACATTATGATTCGTTTGATGTTTTCCATATTTTCTGTTGAGTATGTTTTTCATACTCTTCCATATCATCAAGTGGTGATATGGATGGCTTGTGCTGCCATTATCTTTGGATCTGTCTCGGCTCTTTCCCAGCACAATTTAAAGAGAATGCTCTGCTATATAATTGTGGCTGAGGTTGGCTATATGGTTGGCGGAGTCTGGCTTGCCAATGAGAGCGGCTTGACCGGGGCGGTTTATCATATCTTTGCAGACGGAATGATGACGCTTTGTCTTTTTATGGCAGCAGGCGCATTTATTTTTAAAACAGACAGAGAGTCTATTCATGAAATGACCAATATTTTCAGAAGAATGCCGGTAACAGCAGTTGTTTTTCTTGTGGGTGGATTTTCCATTATCGGTATTCCGCCAACATGCGGCTTTTTTTCCAAATGGTATCTGATCACAGGCGCCATAGAGGGTGGGCAATGGCTTTTTGTAGCTTCCCTTCTTTTTTCCAGCCTTATTAACTGCATAATTCTTTTCAGGATTATAGAGATTGGCTATTTCCCAAAATTTGACAGTGAAAGATCTACATCCAATGAAAAGGCAGTAAAGACAAATGAAGTGCCTTTAACAATGCTGGTTCCAATGGTTATTACAGCCTGTTCACTCATTGTAATTGGTCTTTATACCAATGAAATTATTTCAGTCCTGATTCGCTGGACAATACCGGCGGGGTTATAAATATGACTTCTATCCCTTTTATACCGGCAGCACCAATCCTTGCCATTCTGGTATCACTATTGGCTGCTCCTCTAATTGCCCTTAGTGGAAATAAACCAAACCTTCGGGAATTCTGGACATTTCTGGCAGCTTCCATAAAAATTGCCCTGATTCTCTCCATGGCTGGCTTCATACTTGACGGCAATACCTACTCCCTTGAAATTTGTAAAATTCTGCCCGGGCTGTCCATTAAACTCAAAGTTGATGCTTTTGGCATGCTGTTCGCTCTTGTTGCATCAACCTTATGGTTTATCACTTCTATATACTCCATTGGCTATATGCGCGGCCTTAATGAGCATGCCCAGACCAGGTATTTTACATTCTTTGCCATTGCTCTTTCAGCTACCATTGGTGTTGCTTTCAGCGGCAACCTTTTAACTCTTTACCTATTTTATGAAATGTTGTCACTATCCACCTATCCTCTGGTGACCCACCACCAGGACAAAGAGGCTCAAGGAGGCGGGCGAAAATATCTGACCTATCTGCTTGGTACTTCCATTGGCCTTGCTCTGCCAGCCATGCTGATTACTTATCACATCACCGGCTCTTTAGAGTTTTCAAGCCTTGGGGTCTTTGGTGACAGTGTTCCTAAACCGGTTTTGATCGGGTTGCTGTTAATGTTTCTGTTCGGATTTGCCAAGGCAGGGCTCATGCCATTCCACTCCTGGCTGCCGGGAGCAATGGTTGCACCCACTCCGGTATCAGCACTGCTCCATGCCGTTGCCGTTGTTAAAGTTGGTGTTTTTTCCATCCTGCGAATCCTTACTGGCATTTTTGGCATTGATCTGCTGGCAGGACAAAATTTGAATACCTGGGTTTGTATAATTGCCTCTTTTACAGTGATAACCTCATCGCTTATCGCTTTAACACAGGACAATCTGAAAAGACGGCTTGCCTTTTCCACCATTGGCCAGCTTGCCTATATTATTCTTGGTGCAGGCCTCGCTACTAAGCTGGGTGTGACAGGTTCAATGCTTCACATTGCCATGCATGGGTTTGGTAAAATAACTCTCTTTTTTTGTGCAGGGGCCATATTTGTGGCAACCGGGAAAAAATATATCTCACAGATGGTGGGTATTGGCCGCCAGATGCCATTCACCATGGCTGCCTTTTTTATAGGTTCCCTCTCTGTTATAGGACTGCCGCCGGCAGGAGGACTTATCAGTAAGCTGCTCATGGTTAGAGGAGCCATGCAGGCAGATATGCTTTGGGTTCTTGTGGTTTATCTTGTAAGTTCATTTTTAAATGCCGCTTACTTTCTGCCTATTGCGTATAAGGCTTTTTTCTGTACAGACAGTGAGTCGTTATTTGAGAACAAATTCAAGGAGGC
>JBDLIV010000088.1:0-6866 GCA_039714675.1 Thermodesulfobacteriota bacterium | reverse complement strand
TCTTCCTATGGCATGGAGAATTATTACACCTAAGGTTCCAAATATTGCCAACAATCCAATATTATTAATTATATTGGAAATATCCCTTCCAGGAATAAATACTCCGCTGATATTTGCCATGCGTCCATCTTCTCTTTTATGGCATTCAATACACTCTACTACATTATCCTTTGGTGCTACCATATGGGTTGTGGGGAAAGCATAAGAGGTTTCAACAAAATCATACTCTCCTGAATATGGAACACCAACATATTCCATACCCTCTTTTATGGCTTTGTCAAATTTAAAGCCTTTCCAGAAAGCGTTTTTATCTTCTTTGTTTTCAGGAAAAATATTCATTATAACAAGTTTCTTATTTATCTTGTCATAGGGTTGTTTACCTGTGTGCAGTTTAAAAGGAAAGATTCTGGAATTTTTATCATCAGCATTTCCTACAGGATGACTTATCTTCACCACGCCTGAGGGATCAATGGTATCTTTAATAGTGATATGTTCCATTGAACCGTTATACCACAGGTATTCAGGCTTAACATTTTTTTCCCAGAACATATCCCCTTTTTTTGACATATATGTATATTGGCCAAATTTATCTTTAATACCATAGGGTTTGCCGTTTTTCATTTTCCCGGCAGTTGACCAGTCCCATCTTACTTTTGTCGGGTTTACACGGGCAAAAGCTGGTATGTGACAACTTTGACATGCCACTTTATCAGTATGGTCATTTGCTTTTTCATTAAGTTTATGGGGTCTGTCTGTATGACATGATTCACAAGTAATTTTTGATGCAAGATCATCTTCAACAAGACTTTTTCTATGTTCAGAAGCAGGTGTTGTATATACTCTTCCTGCTATATTATGCAGTGTTGTTGAGTGACAGCGTACACAATCAAAATCCTGCCCGTCCTTACTCATATGGACATCAAGATCCTTGCTTGGTTTATACAAAGATGAATCAAGATCACCATGTTTAACACCGTCTCCACCTCCACCATAGAAATGGCATGTTCCGCAGTTCTTTTTGGAAGGTCTGCTTACGCTCTGGGCAACTTTGTTCCAGTCAGGGGGAAGGAACAATTTTTTGCCTTTCCATTTTTTTGGTTCTTTTACAGGATGCCCGGCACCTGCAGGCCATTTTTTATATGTACCTGTCTGATCATGGCAGACAAGGCAGTCCACCTTTGTTTGATCAGTAAAGTCAAAATCTTTATCTCTCCAGCCATATCCAGCATGACATGATGTGCAGCGAGCCTCGCTGCCTTGGGGATTAATTCAGAAGTTGTTGACAGACAACCCGCTCTTTCCCAAAGGATTGTCTTTTGGAGAGTTTGGATCTATCCATGTCCAGTGAATTGTTTTATGAAACTGCAGGGCTGATTCTGTATGACAGGTCAGACAAGCTTTTGTTACTTCTGGACCAGATGTAAATTCCTGCTGCAGAACTTTATGCTTGGAATGATTTGTAGTAATCCATATTTTACCTTTTGTTGCCTGTTTGGCCATTTCTCTTCCCGGTGCAGTGTCTGGTGTTGAAGCCAGAACAAAACATGGTAAAGCAAAAATCACCAAAATGGACATGATTGTCAAAATTTTAAAAAAACTTTGCATATCCCTTTTTTTCATTCTTCTCCTCCGAATAAAAATTTGTAAATCAAATCTAACTCATTAACCAAAAAAAACGTGCCTTTATAACAAGGTTTATTTCAATTGTCACGGGGAATTTTGAGATATTCACTCTTTGAAAAAAATATATGAAAAACCGCTAACTATCTGTTAATTATTCATTAACTATTGATGTTGATCAAGTAGTCCGGTTAACATTTTTATCTATATTAATACGCTTGAATGACCAAATTGAATTACTTAATGCCTGACCGAAAACCTGATAATTTAATTAGCGGTTTTCAATCGGCACTACTTAATTTGTATTCCATATTTTTTAATACGTTTCCACACTGTTACACGGCTGACTTTAAGAATTTGTGCAGCTTTAGTCTGATTCCCGTCAACCTTTTGCAAAGCATCAATAAGTTTCTCTTTTTCATTAAACCCAAGTTTTACTTTATTATGCAATGCAGCATATTCTACAGGGTTAGTATCCATAAGTTTGCATCTTGTGATCTTATCCGGCAGATGCTCAAGTCCAATACTTTTTCCCCTTGCAAGGACAAAGGCATATTCAACAATGTTTCTCAGTTCTCTGATATTACCGGGCCAGGGATATGATACCATCAGGCGCATTGCCTCTGGAGTAAACCCTAAAATATTTTTCCCTGTTTTTTTGGCATCTATATTTATAAAATGTTGAATCAGCAGAGTAATATCATCTTTGCGCTTATTCAGAGGCGGGCAGGTCAGAGGGAAAACATTTATCCTGAAAAAGAGATCTTCCCTGAACAGATTCTCCTCTATCAATTTTTCAAGATCCTTATTTGTTGCTGTAATTATTCTTACATCAATTGGAATGGATTTATTTGTACCCACACGCTGAATCATTTTCTCTTCCAGCACCCGGAGAAGTTTAATCTGGACTGACAAAGGTATATCACCTATTTCATCAAGGAAAATAGTTCCTTTGTGAGCTGCTTCAAATCGCCCTACCCTGTCGTGTTCAGCCCCGGTATAAGCTCCCTTGACATGACCGAACAATTCACTTTCCAGGATATTTTCACTTAATGCGGCACAATTCACCTTTACAAAAGGTTTAGATGCCCTTTTCCCGGTTTCATGAAGAGCCTTGGCAACCATCTCTTTTCCTGTTCCGCTTTGTCCGAGAATCATTACAGGAGTATCCAGAGATGCCACACTCTCAATATGCTCGTAAAGGTTTTGCATTATCGGGGTTCTTCCGATAATGCCATGGAATCCATCGTCAATATGATACATTCTTTTTATGGATGCCAGCTCATTTTTATAGTTAATATTTTCAGAAATATCTTTTAAGGTTTCAACTGCACCAATTATTTCATTATTATTATCATAAAGTACGTTAGCACTTTTAACAACAGGAAGGGTTTTATTTTGTTTATTTGTAATTATACATTTTTTTTCTGTTATAAAACCGCGGGAAAAGAGAGGACACCATTTTTCTCCTTTACCATCCCCAATAATCTTGCACCCGGTACATTGCAAAAGTTGGCAGGATTGTCCCTTCAACTCTTCTTCTTCATAACCTGTAATCAATTGCGCTGTCTGGTTGGCTGCAAGGAAAATCCCTCTTTTATCAACAATAATGATGCCATCCTGTACTGAATCTATAATGTGGCGCCACTGTTTTCCTATATCCATTTGAACTCCATAATAAGATTAACACTGTTAACATAGTATATTAACACATTGTTAACCATTTTTCGATAAAAACATTTACATTTATCAAAAAAAAAAATATACTGGCTGAATAACACTTGAATTCAGACAGTTATATTTTAAGACTCAAATACTCTAAACTATGGCACACTCATTGCTTTGGCAGTATCACTTTGGATTTTTAAATAAAGTATATGAATTGCGTGTCCATAGAGTTAATTTGTATTAATAATGTAACACTTAAATAGAGGAGAACAGATGAAAACCAACAGAGTTAAATTTTTAATCCTGGCCTTGATAGCAGGATTAGTACTATTAACAGGATGCACGGCAACAAAAACTGCCGAAGTTCAGAAAGCAAAACCTTCATGGAAGGTATTCCATGACATTGTTGATGCTGAATTTGTAAAAGCAAACTGGGCTATGCGAATGCCTGCAAATGTACTGCTTGTTGATTCAAGACCTTACAAAGGCAAATATATTAAAGGTCATATACCAGGAGCAATCAATATGCCTTGGTCAGATTTTAACAAAAACAAAAACAATGATCTGCTGCCAAAAATTAAAGATGATCTGCTGATTTTTTATTGTCAGGGCCCTACCTGAAGTATGAGTCACAAAGCTGCCTGGAAGGCAGAAAAACTTGGCTATACCAATGTAAAAGTTTACTCAGCTGGATATCCTGACTGGATCAAACAAAAAGGTAATTATGGATCTGTAAGTGTTGAATTTGTAGCAGCACAAATTGCTGGCAACAAGGCAATACTTGTTGATGCAAGACCAAATAAGGCAAAATTTGCAAAAGGTAGTATTCCCACAGCCTTTAACATTCCTTTTACAGAATTTGAAAAATTAAGCGGCAAACTGCCAAGGGATCTCAATACGCCAATTATTGCCTTTTGCGAAGGAATGAAGTGAACGCTGAGTCATAAAACTGCCCGTGAGGCATTAAAACTCGGTTATACAAATGTAACAATTTTTGCCAATGGATATCCAGCATGGAAAAAAGCTTATGGTCAGGCTAAAGAGGCTGTGCAGGTACAGGCCGGTGAATCTGAAGGCACTATTGATCTTAAAAAATTTGAGGACATTGTTACAAATAACCCTGATTCCATCTTGCTCATTGATGTAAGAGATCCTGATGAATTTGCAGCTGGATCATTTAAAACTGCGGTTAATATTCCTGTTGAGGATCTTGAAGCCAAAATCAAGGATTTTCCTGCTGACAAACCCATTGTATATGTCTGCTCAACAGGCGCAAGAAGTGGAGAAGCCTTCTACATGACACTGGATGTAAGAGAATCTTTAAAAGATGTCTTTTTTGTAGATGCTGAAATTGATTTTAAAGGTAATGGGAAATTTGAAATTAAAAAACCCCATTAAATAATATTTTTAGAAGTACTTAAGATATAAGTTGTGAGTTATGAGTGGCAAACTGCCAATATTGATTTATTCGTAACTCACTACTTATAATTGTTATTATAAAAGGAGATATACCATGTTTAAAAAAAGTTTTATTACTTTAATCGTCTTGATGTTTACACTTGTGTCAATATCCATGGCTTTTGCCTCTTCTGTAGAAGGCGGGCCTGACGGCAATAAAAGAAAAGGCAAATATACATATAGAAAAGTATGCAAAGCATGTGCTGCTGCTGGAGATACAGAATCTGCAACACCAAAGGTAAGTCCAGCTGATCACACAATGGCAGAGTGGAAAGCAATTTTTGAAGCTAAAAACTTCAAAGAATTTGGCTGTGAAGCTCACTGGGCTAAGCTTTCTGATAAAGCTATTAATGATATTTATGCATATTTCTATAGTTTTGCAGCAGATTCACCAACACCTGCTAAATGTCAATAAAATACAATAAAAAGGGGTTATCTTTAACCCCTTTTCTTTATTATGGAGATGCCTATGAAACCGCAGTATTTTTTAAAATGCTGTATTGCCGTTATTATGGCTACAGCTCTGTTTTCTTCTTTTCAATTTAGCTTTGCATCTACTCCTGAAGAGAGTAATGAAGCTCCCGGACGAAAACTTGCAAAACAGGCAGTCAAAGGAACCTCAAGATGGACTACAACAGACCATTCACACCATGAAGTTTTACAACAGAACTTCACAACTGGGGAAGAGATCACAAAAGCCTGCCTTTCCTGTCATTCAAGTGCTGCCACCCAATTCCATAAAACCATTCACTGGACATGGCGTGCTGTTGGAGATGAAAAAGATAAAGTATATGGCAAAGCCGGAGATTCAGTTAACACTTTTTGTCTTTCGGGCAATAACATGGAAGACAAGGGCTGCCTGAAATGCCATACTGGATGGAATAAAAAAGGCTTAGACGGTGAAATAAACTGTTTAAAATGTCATAATAATTCAGGATTTAATTTTCTTGAAGCTTTTGGTGATATCAAATCTTTTTTAGGAGATGACGATCCTGATACCAAAGAGATGATTACAGATATTCAGATGGAAATTAAAGATGCTGTAAAAAGTGTTGCATTCCCCACCAGGGCTAATTGTGGAAGTTGCCATTTTAACGGTGGCGGCGGCGATGGTGTAAAACATGGAGACCTTGACACATCAATGACCAATCCAAACAAAATGCTTGATGTTCACATGGGAACAGACGGTCAAAATTTTTCATGTACCAGATGTCATACTACAGTTGATCACAATATTGCCGGCAGGATCTATACAAACCCTGCAGTTTCAAAACGAGAAAGCCTTATTGATGATGATATGGCGCCAAAAATCACCTGTGTCTCATGTCACAGTGATGCTCCCCATGCAAATGATACAAAAATGAATGATCATACAGATGTGGTCTCTTGCCAGGCATGCCATATTCCCACATATGCAAGGGTACTTCCTACTCAAATGAGTTGGGACTGGACAACAGCCGGGAAACTAAAAGACGGCAAACCCTATCATGAGGACGGTCCCCTGGGAAGACCGATTTATAAATCCATTAAAGGCAGCTTTACATGGGATAAAAATGTAGTGCCTGAATATAAGTGGTTTAATGGTTCTTTAAAAAGTACTACTGTAAAAGACACCATTGATCCAGCCGAGGTTGTAAAAGTAAGCTGTCCTGTGGGAGCAGAATCTGATCTTCCATCCCTTATATACCCTTTTAAAATTCACAGGGGAATACAGCCCTATGATAAAATTAATAAAATCCTGGCTGCACCCATGCTTTCAGGGAAAAAAGGATTCTGGACAACCTTTGACATGAATGATGCCATTAAAAATGGACATAAAACTCTTGACATTCCATATTCAGGTCAGTTTGATTATGTGAAAACAGCTTATGCATTCCCAATCACCCATATGGTTGCCCCAAAAGAGAATGTAGTGGACTGTATTGAATGCCATACCAGAAAAAATGGACGACTGGCAGAAATCAGCGGAGTTTTTATTCCTGGAAGGGACCATTCAAAATTAATCAATACCATTGGATTGCTGGCAATATTTGGAACCTTAGGTGTAATAATTCTCCATGCCATAGGAAGAGTTGTAACCGGTAAAAATGGTAAGAAGGAGGCTTAATCAAATGAGCACA
>JBDLIV010000087.1:0-7016 GCA_039714675.1 Thermodesulfobacteriota bacterium | reverse complement strand
CCTGATCAAAAATTAAATATTTTTAAAAAGGGAGAGATACTCTTTGGAAAATTTATTTTCATGTTCATAAATGTAAAAGGGCGGTTGAACAACACACGGGTTGTTACTATTTTTCACAGCACAGAGAATTACCCGTTTAGCAATTGAATGCTTTTTTGTATGGATAAATCTGAGAAATTCAAGGGTAAATTTATAATGTTCCATGGTTGAAATCAGGTCTGATAATCTTTGTGCCGGGAAAATAATATATAATTTACCTTTCTCTTTAAGCATTCTGCTTGAACATTTAAAAAGCATATCAATATCAAGTGTGATTTCATGCCGTGCAATGGCTTTTTGTGAATCAGGGTTCAGCCTGCCGGAACCTTTTTTTTTATAGGGAGGGTTTGAAACAATGATATCTGCTTTACCATTTATGTTAGAAATATCTATATCTTTAATGTCTCCATGAATTATATTGATGCTCTTTTCAAGTTTGCGGGTGATAATATTTTTTTTAGCGCAAACATATAACTCTTTCTGGATTTCAATACCTGTGATTTTTAAAGCTGAAGATCTTGATGATAGGATCAGAGGTATAATTCCGCAGCCGCACCCTATATCAATTACTTTCTGGTTTTCTGTTACCTCAATATGGGCTGCAAGTATAAAAGGATCAATGGAGAATCGATACCCTTTCTCAGGTTGGGATATTTTGATTTTAGAATTCAATAAATTGTCAGCTGAGAATTTTTCCAATTTTAAATCTAAGCTGTTTTACATCTGTTTTATCAAGTTGTCTGTTGATATTTAAGATCATCTCTTTTTCAAGGAACTTAAGCTGGTGAATCCAGGACGAACTTGATACGTTGACAAAAAGTATTCCATCTTTAAAAGAGTCAGGCTTTGCATTCATGGCAATGGCTTTTCCAACCGCAATGTCCCAGACATCCCAGATTTTTGTCATCTGAGTGTCTTTGGCCTGTCTGTATTTGCCAAGGGCAGAGTTTAATATGTCACTGATATGAATCAGTTTTGTGTTTTTATTTTTTTTATTCAAATTGAATTATCCAAAAATTAAGGGTGGTTTTGTAAAAAAATTATTAATAGCATATTATTTAATTGAGATATAGGCAAGATTTGGTTTGATTTTAAATAAATATTGCCTTTTTGGGTTGATAAATATAAATATTGTCATATTTTGCTTTCATATATGCTTTAAAAACTAATTAATTACAGGATAAAATTTTATGAATTGGGATTGGGAAAAACTTAGAGAGAATCAACAAAAATTTGAAAAAAAGAAAGATGGCGGTGGGCCGGGTATGCCACCAATACCTCCCCAGATGGAAGAATTCTTTAATAAATTCAGAGGATTTAAACTGCCCGGAGTATTTCTGATTGTGATTGTGCTTCTGGTTCTGTTTTTTGGAAAATCAACTTTTTTTACAATTGAGTTGGATGAAGTTGGTGTTATTCAGAGATTTGGAAAATATAATAGAATTGCACAACCGGGTCTTGGCTTTAAAATGCCGTCAGGTATTGAAAAGGTGACCAAGGTAAAGATCAAAAGGGTTTATAAAGAGGAGTTTGGATTTAAAACTGTTCAGGGATCGGGCGATTTCAGGTTTTCCAATGAGAGTTCTACCCAGGAGACTTCTTTAATGCTGACAGGGGATTTGAATGTGGCAGTTGTCCCCTGGATTGTGCAGTACAGAATTTCCAACCCCAGTGACTATCTTTTTATGGTTAAGGATGTAAGAGCTATTTTAAGGGATATGTCAGAGGCAACCATGCGAACTGTTGTTGGAGATAGAAGTATTAATGAAGTAATATCCAAGCGTGAAGAGATTGCTGTGGCTGCAAAGGAGATGCTTCAAAAGGAGATGGATCAGGCAAAATCTGGTATTAATATTGTTACCATTGAGATGAAAAAGACAAATGTTCCTGAACCTGTTCAGAACTCCTTTAATGAAGTCAATCAGGCTATCCAGGAAAAAGAGCAGATGATTTATAAAGCAAGGGAAGAGTATAATAAGGCTGTGCCCCTTGCCCGTGGTGAAGCAAAAAGGCGTATTAAAGATGCAGAAGGATATGCCATTGACCGGGTTAACCGTGCTCAGGGTGACAGCGCTAAATTTACATCTGTTTATAAAGAATATGTAAAAGCCAAGGATGTCACAAAAAAGAGGATATATCTTGAATCAATGCTGGAAATTTTTCCCAAACTTGGAGCAAAATATATTATTGATTCTGATCAAAAAAATCTACTGCCTTTTTTAAATATGGGAAAAGAAAACCCTCTGTTTAATACAAAGAATTAAAATTGCTTAACAAAGTGAGTAAAAAAATATGAATAATATTATAAAAACCATAGTGTTGATTGCAGCAGCTGCCGGAATAGTATTGTTGTATGCTTCTGCATATGTTGTTGATGAAACCGAGCAGGTTGTGATCACCCAGTTTGGAAAAGTGGTTAATAAACCTGTGACAACTCCCGGCTTGAATTTTAAGATCCCATTTATTCAAAAAGCCAGTTATTTTCCTAAAAACCTGTTAACCTGGGATGGTGATCCAGGCCAGGTGCCTACCAAAGATAAAACTTATATCTGGGTTGACACCTTTGCAAGGTGGAAAATTGTTGATCCAATTAAATATTTTCAGACTGTTAATAATGAATTTGCAGCCCTTGAACGGCTTGATGATATTATTGATCCAGCCATGAGGAACCTTGTGACATCATACCCTCTTGTTGAAAGTGTCCGTAATTCCAGTCGTTCCATGGATACTTTTGAATCTGTGGTTGATGAAAGCAGAAAACGGATTCAATATAAAATTGATCTGGGCCGTGATGAAATTACCAAACGTATAGTAAAACAGGCCAGCGCCAAACTCTCTTCTTTTGGGATTGAGCTTGTGGATGTTAAGATAAAAAGGATAAACTATATTGAAAATGTAAGACAGGCTGTTTACAACAGGATGATTGCAGAAAGAAACCAGATTGCAGAAAAATACCGCGCAGAAGGTAAGGGAGAAGCAAGCAATATCCGGGGTGAAAAAGAGAAAGAACTCCAGGTAATCAAATCACAGGCCTATAAAACTGCCCAGACCCTTAAAGGTGAGGCTGATGCTCAGGCAACCCAGATTTATGCAGATGCTTATAGTGCAGACCCTGATTTTTATGAATTTTTAAAAGCCATGGATGTTTATAAAGAGACAATGACAAAAGACAGCACCCTGGTTCTTTCAACAGATTCTGATTTTATGAAGTATTTTAAAGGAATTAAATAGTTTTTGAGATGTGATAACTAATAATAACTATCGCTTGATTGAAAGCTCTTGTTTGAGCGAAAAGTTGCCCATATGTTAGGCGCAAAAACTTTTGCAACCGGAGTGTACTGTAGTACATGAGGATTGCAAAAGTTTGAAGCAACGAAGCAGATGGGTGAATTTTCGCTCAAACACCAACTATTTTTTCTTTCTTTGATGGCGGGTCTTTGCAAGGAGTTTTCTGTGTTTATGTTTCCTCATTTTTTTTCTTCTCTTTTTCATTACACTACTCAAAAAAATCACCTCCTCATGTGAAACTTAATATTTTTTTATTATAATCAATCAGCTATTATAGCATGATGTTTTATTAAATGTCCAATTTTTTATTTTAATTTGCTGTCAAAGATATAAAATGAATAAAGCATGTTATTTTAACACTCAAGAACTTCTAAAAGTTGATGAAGCTGTCAAAGTCTCAGAAGAACTGATTAACAACTATTTTAAAATGTCCTCTGGTCAGTGGTTGAAAAACAGGTATGATATAAAAACAGCAAAAGATCTTGCTCACCATGAAAATGTTGAAGGTCCTTTTGCCCAGGTGATTAAATATGAGGGGCGTAAAAAAGATGCGACCTTGGGTTCCTCTTCATTCAGTTTTTATAAAGTATGCCTTCAGGACAATGCTATTCTTTCAGCAGTTTCAAAAACAGATTCTCTGTTTCTTGAACCTTTTCTTTTATATATACTAACCCATGAACTTGTTCATGTTGTCAGGTTTTTAAAGTTTAAACATAGATATGAAAACAGGAATGAAGCTGATGTGACATTGGATGAAGAGCGTAGAGTTCATTTTATAACTCATAAAATTTTAAAACCGGTACCGGTTTTAAGGTTAAACCAAGTATTTGAATTTTATAAGGATTGGATTCTATTCGAGCAATCCTGATCAGAGGTAAAAAAATTAGAAGAAACCTTCTTGACAAGGGTAAAAGACTTATTATTTTATTTTTGATTTTTCAAGAAGACAAAAGTTAAGACGGAGAAGTAGAAAATGCCAGTTTATGAATATCAGTGTACTGAATGCGGTGAAATAAAAGAAGCATTTCAAAAAATTTCAGATCCGCCTCTTACAACCTGTTCCCATTGTAAAGGAGGCTTAAAAAAGATTATTTCACAAAGTACATTCCATCTTAAAGGATCAGGATGGTATGTTACAGATTATGGCGGAGCAAAGAACCAGAGCAAAGAAAAAAACAGTACAAAAGAGAAAGTAAAATCCAAAGAGCCGAAAACAGCTTCAAAAAAGACAACTCAAGTCTAAATTTTGAAGTTGAAATAAAATAACTATTAAATGAATAAACCAAACAAACTGTTTAAAGGAGAAAAAAGATCATGAGTTTAAGACCACTTAGTGACAGAATTCTGGTTGAGCGTGTTGAAGAGGATGAAAAAACCAAAGGCGGTATTATTATCCCTGATACAGCAAAAGAAAAACCAGCAGAAGGTAAAATTGTTGCCACCGGCAACGGCCGCATGGGTGAAGATGGAAAATTGCTGCCAATGGATGTAAAAGTTGGAGATCGAGTTCTTTTCAGCAAATACGGCGGAACTGATGTGAAAATTGATGGCGTTGATTATCTTATTATGCGACAGGATGATATTCTCGGAGTAATTGAATAGATTAAATTAAATAATTTTAAAGATATAGGAGATTATTGAAAAAATGGCAAAAGAAATTAAATATGATGCAAAAGCACGTGAAGCAATGCTTAAAGGTGTTAAGACACTTGCTGATGCAGTAGTGGTTACACTTGGACCAAAGGGAAGAAACGTAGTTATTGAAAAATCATGGGGTTCTCCCAATGTTACCAAAGATGGCGTAACTGTTGCAAAAGAAATTGATCTTGAAGATAAATTCGAGAACATGGGTGCCCAGATGGTTAAAGAAGTTTCAAGTAAAACTTCTGATATGGCTGGTGACGGAACAACTACAGCAACAGTTCTTGCAAGAGCGATTTATGAAAATGGCCAGAAGCTTGTTGTTGCAGGTAACAACCCCATGGGTATTAAAAGAGGTATTGACAAAGCAGTTGTAAAAATTGTTGAAAATCTTGAAACTATTGCAAAACCAACTAAAGACCAGAATGAAATTGCACAGGTTGGAACTATCTCTGCAAACAATGATGAAACCATTGGTAATATCATTGCAGAAGCCATGGATAAAGTAGGTAAAGAGGGTGTTATCACTGTTGAAGAAGCCAAATCAATGGATACTACCCTTGAAGTAGTTGAGGGTATGCAGTTTGATCGCGGTTATCTCTCTCCTTATTTTGTAACAGATTCAGAAAAAATGGTTGTAGCACTTGACAGCCCGTTTGTTTTGATCTGTGATAAAAAAATCTCCTCCATGAAAGATCTTCTTCCTGTGCTTGAAGAGATTGCTAAAACTGGTAAACCCCTTGTTATTATTGCAGAAGATGTTGAAGGTGAAGCCCTTGCAACACTTGTTGTAAATAAACTTCGCGGTACCTTGAATATTGCTGCTGTTAAAGCTCCAGGCTTTGGTGACAGAAGAAAAGCAATGCTTGAAGATATTGGTGTATTGACTGGTGGACAGGTTGTTTCAGAAGATGTTGGAATTAAACTTGAAAATGTAACTGTTCAGGATCTTGGCCAGGCAAAATCCATAGTAATTGATAAAGACAACACTACAATTGTAGATGGCGCAGGTTCCAGAGAAGCCCTTGAAGGCAGAGTAAAAATGATTCGTGCCCAGTCTGAAGAGACCTCTTCTGATTATGACAGAGAAAAACTCCAGGAAAGACTTGCCAAACTTGTTGGCGGAGTTGCTGTTATTAATGTTGGTGCTGCCACTGAAACTGAAATGAAAGAGAAAAAAGCCAGAGTTGAAGATGCACTTAATGCAACCCGTGCAGCAGTTGAAGAAGGGATTGTTGCAGGTGGCGGAGTTGCTCTTGTAAGAAGTATTACAGCTCTTGATGATCTTAAACTTGAAGGCGAAGAAAAACTTGGTCTTGAAGTTGTAGCCAGAGCCATTGAAGAACCTTTAAGAAAAATTGTTGAAAATGCAGGTGTTGAAGGTGCAGTTGTTATCAATAAAGTCAAAGAGGGCAATGGCGCTTTTGGTTTCAATGCCAGAACCAATGTTTATGAAGACCTTATTGAAGCAGGTGTTATTGATCCTAAAAAAGTGGTTCGTTTTGCACTTCAGAATGCAGCAAGTGTTGCATCTGTTATGTTGACAACGGAAGCCATGATTGCTGATAAGCCTGAAGAAGATGCCGGCGGCGGAATGCCTGCTGGAATGCCCGGTGGCGGAATGGGCGGAATGGGTGGAGGAATGCCCGGAATGATGTAATGTTGTATTAAACATTATATATCACCGACACCTTGTCGAATAAAAAACCCCTGTACGCAAAGCGCATGCAGGGGTTTTGTTTTTTACCTCTGGTCAATAAAAACTTGACACAGCATACCTGTTAATATACTTAATTTGATTGAATTTTATTTAATGTTTTGCTTAAGATATTTGGAAGATAAATTTGTAAGAGAGGTTATATGACCACGGAAAGTATTGGGTTGTTTTATATGTTGAGCGGTGCAGGTGCGGTTGTAAAGTTTGTTATGCTGCTGCTTTTGTTTTTTTCCATAACATCCTGGGCAATTATGTTTATTAAGTTCCGGTATATTCGAAAGGTATTTAAAGAATCTGCTGATTTTATAGATATTTTCTGGCAATGCAGGAA
>JBDLIV010000086.1:0-7040 GCA_039714675.1 Thermodesulfobacteriota bacterium | reverse complement strand
AAGTTTAAACTATAGCTCTGATTTGAAAAGATAATTTTTTATAAGACCTGTTCATGTTGTCAATACGTGCATGATCATGTGATTATTGACTTTTGGGTTATAAATCAGTATTTTTATTCTTTTAATACAAGGCATTTGAGCAAGCCTGTAATAATGGAGTTAAATAACAAATGAATCCTGTTAATGTGCAAGATTTGATTGATTCAAAACTGCGATCTTCTTTTAAATCCCTTGCTGAAGATGAAGCAAAAAAAATATTTCAATTGTTTGATATTCCTGTTGTTCAAGAAAAAAAGACAGATATGGATGTGGAAAATGTTCTGACTGCCTGTAATAAAACAGGCTTTCCAGTTGTATTAAAAGCTGTTGGTTCCAGGATTTTACATAAAACAGAATCAGGCCTGGTGCGCGTTGGTCTGAATAATGACAATCAGGTTCTTGATGCTGTAAAAGAGATGAAAGAGAGGGCAGGGAACAATATTGAAAGTTTCCTTGTCCAGCCTGTGGTTGACGGTAAAAGAGAATTTGTTGCAGGCATGTTTAAAGATCCCCAGTTTGGCCCTGTTATTATGTTTGGTCTTGGAGGCATATTAACCGAAGCTTTAAACGATATTGTCTTTAAAATTGCTCCTTTAAATGACGTAGACATGGAAGATATGTTTGAACAGATATCTTCAAAAAAGCTTTTAAATGATTTCAGGGGTGAAAAAAAAGTTAATAAAAACGCTGTTAAAGACATTCTTACAGCATTATCAGATATGGCAGCAGCTTTTCCTGACATAAAAGAGATTGATATAAATCCTTTGATTATACAGCCTGACGGATTTCCAGTTGCAGTGGATGGATTGATTGTCCTGGAAAAAGAGAAAAAACAGATAAAAGTAAATTATGATATTGATTTAAGTGTACTGGGTTCATGCTATTATCCAAAATCCATAGCTTTTATCGGTGCCTCTTCAACTCCGGGTAAATGGGGGCATATGCTTTTAACCAATACTCTCTCTAGAAGTTACAAGGGAAAAGTCTATCTTGTTAATCCCAAAGGTGGGAAAATAGCAGGCCGTCATGTTTATAAATCTGTCATTGATATTGAGAACGATGTTGACCTTGTAGTGGTGACTATTCCTGCCCATCGTGTAATAGATCTTATACCTGATTTAAAAAAGAAAAATGTTAAAGGTATTTTATTGATTACTTCAGGATTCAGGGAAGTGGGAATTCAAGGGGAAAAATTAGAACAGGAATTAACGAAAGCTGCCTATGATGCAGGGATGCTGATCCTTGGGCCCAACACCATGGGCATATGTAATCCGCACATTGATTTTCACTGTAGTGCTGTACATGCCTATCCTCTTCCCGGATCAACTGCCCTTGTGTGTCAGTCAGGTAATATGGGAACCCAGCTTCTTGCCTTTGCCGTGCAGCAGGATATTGGAATACGGGCTTTTTCCGGTTCCGGCAATGAAGCCATGGTCACAATTGAAGACTATATGGAAGCTTTTGAAGAAGATGAACTTACCAAAATTGTAGTACTTTATATTGAAAGTGTAAAAAATGGTAAAAGATTTTTCAACAGTGCTGCAAGGGTATCAAAACAAAAACCTGTGGTTGTCTTGAAGGGCGGGCGAACCACTACTGGAGAAAGGGCAGCCTCAAGTCATACCGGTGCCATGGCATCAAATGCAAAGGTTTTTAATGCTGTCTGCCGTCAGGCAGGTATTATCCAGGTAGATCAGCCCATGGAACTTCTGGATCTTTCTGCTGTCTTTTCTTCTCTTCCTCTGCCAAAGGGGAAAAGAGTTGCCATTATGACCCTTGGAGGCGGATGGGGTGTGATAACAGCAGATCTTTGTGCAGAACATGGTCTTGAAGTCCCGGAACTCTCCAAAGGAATTATTAGCAGGCTTGATAAAATCCTGCCATCATATTGGAGCCATGCAAATCCTGTCGATATTGTTGGAGAAAATGATCCAAATATCCCCATGACCTGTCTTGAAGAGCTGCTGAAATGGGATGGGTGCGATGCTGTGATTCATCTTGGTATTCATGGGAAAAGAGTGCTTATTAACGGTATGGTGGAATCGGTGCGCAGGGCTGACCCTGATATTGATGAAAACCGGGCACAATTTTTAAAAGATTTTATTTTGCAGTTTGAAGACGATTATACTAAATATACTGCAAAATTAACCCAGAAATATGGAAAACCGGTTCTTGGTGTAAGCCTTTTAACCGATGAAAAGAGCAGAATCCTATACAGGCATAAAGAGTATGAATATAAAACTGTATTTTTCCCCTCCCTTGAAAGGGCTGTAAAAGCACTTTGGGGTATGTGCTATTATAATGAGTGGCTTGAGAAAAATGCAATCCAAAACAACAACCTAAATATTGATTAAAGGGATCTTTAGAAAATGCCAGACAGAAGTGTGGAGATTTGTTTAAAGAATAAACAGACTGATATATGATACCAGAAAAACATCTCAGCCAATTGATTCACATGGCAAAAAGATTGGGAGCAAGTGATGCAGGAATGATTTTTTCGGCAGATATCGAAATTAATGTGGATTTGGCAGCTCTTTGCAATGGTGATCATCCATGTGGGAATTATGGTCTCTCTTCCAGTTGTCCGCCCCATGTTCCAGGGCCGTCCAGGTTCCAGGAATGGCAAAACTCAAGCCAATATTCCATTGTAGTCAGAATAGATGTCCCATCCGTGGTAATGTTTTCCGATGAACGTCATGAAGTGATGCAGCTGCTCCATGAAATAGTGGCAGGTATTGAGCTGAAAGCTGTTGAGATGGGATACAATGGTTCAAAAGCATTTGCCGGGGGATCATGTAAGGAGATTTTTTGCAGAGAGCATGCAGCCTGTCAGGTGATTTCAAAGCATGGGAAATGTCGCAACCCTCTGTATGCCAGACCTTCCATGTCTGGTTTTGGTATTAATGTTGCTAAACTGATGCAGTCAGCAGGGTGGCCGGTTAAAAAACAGACCCTGGAAGATACATCTGATAGAGAATCAATGACATGGGTTGCAGGTTTGATCCTTCTCGACAAGCTGTTAAAAAACTAACAGCAGACAATAGCAATTAGATTAATACAAAAGAATGAAACAAAAAAATGTTTAATGGAAAGAGGAAATATGACCAAACTCAATATGGCTGTCTCGCACAGCCTCACGCAGGATGAAGCAGGTAAGCGTGTTAAGAATCTACTCACTGATGTGAAAACAGAGTTTGCCGATAATATTAAAAATTTGCATGAAAAGTGGGACGGCAATGTGTGTAACTTTAGTTTTTCAGTTATGAGCTTTCCTGTGTCCGGGACGTTAACAGTGGAAACATCGCAGGTAAATCTGTCTGGTAATCTCCCCTTTGCAGCAATGCTCTTCAAAAGTCAGATCGAATCCACAATAAAGGATCATGCCACAACACTTCTGGCATGATCCAGTATTTAAATCAAGAGATGGTATTAAATCCCAGTACGCTCTACACGCAAATTTACAACAGAACGCTCTGTTGCATGTTCCACTGTGAATCGATATCCGGCTTCCTCTATAAATTCCCCTTTTTTGGGAATATGATGCAGGCGAGCCATGACCAGGCCGCCAATGGTATGCGATTCCACTGAAAGCAACCCGATTCCAAGCACTTCGTTGGCTTCGGAGATGGGAAAACGAGAATCCATCAAATAGACATCTTCGCTAAGTTTTTTAAATTTCTGTTTGGGCCTTGGCAGATACTCTTCAAAATCCAATCCCACATCTATTTCACCAACTACTTCTTCAAGGATATCCTCCATGGTGATCATACCGATGGCAGAGCCGAATTCATCAACTACAATGGCCATGTGATCCTTGCGCTTGCGCAGTATAGGTAACAGTTGGTCTATGGTCTGGTTGGCAGAAACATAGTAAGGCTGTTTGATAAATTCCGACAGAGGCCGGGAGGCAAGTTCCCTGTCCATCATGTCCCAGGTGGTCAGGGTTATGATTCCAAAAATATTGCTGGTGTTATCTTTATAAACCGGCAGACGGTTGTAACCTAACCTGCGGATCAGGTTAACAGCCTCACGGGTATTTTGATTATGGTTGACAGCAGTCATCTCGGCAACCGGAATCATTGCTTCTCCCACTGTAGTATCTGCAAAGCGGATAACCCGTTTGATGCGGCCGCGATCAAAAGCATCTACATTGGAGCCTCGTTCAGCCATCTCCACAACAGAACGGACAAGTTCCCGAGTGATAAAAACGCTCTGGTCACTTTTGCCACTGCCAAGCATACGGGCTGCCAGACGCGCCACTCTGGAAAAGATAAAAATGATGGGAGCAAAGATTATGGAAAAGAGGCGCAGCGGATATATGATAATTGGTGCAAGCACATTTGCTTTTTGCTGATAAACACTTTTAGGAACGATTTCACCGAGAACCAAAAAAATCGGAGTGTAGATGAGGAAGGCATAGATATCCCCGTGTTTACCTAAAAAACGAATCATTAAAAGAGTACCAAGAGATGTCAGAATAACTGTTGCAATATTAGTTCCCACAAGTGTAGTACCAAGCATTACGTCAGGTCTTTTAAACATTTTGAGTATAAGCTTTGCGCCATTGTGCCCCTGGTTGGCCTTGTGATGCAAATGAATCTTGTCAGAATTGACCAGAGCTATTTCAGAGCCGGAGAAAAAACCCTTTAACAGTAAAAGAATCACCATGCCCAGTAAAATATATAAAATATCCATTTCTCAAATCCCTTAATTTGAACAGCTCTTTTGATTTGAAACACTTTGGTCTTCAATAAAATCGGTCTGCTGATCTTTGTATTCATCTTTTGTGTCAGCTTTTGCAAGCTCATTATCAGGTTCCTGATCAGAGTCTTTATCCAACGCCTTCTCTTCTTCAACACTTCCGCTGCTCACCCGCACTTTAACAATACGATGTTCATCCATCTCCAATATTGTAATCATAATGCCTTCTACTGTTACTTTGTCGCCGGATTTTGGCAGTCGATCCAGATGTCGGAATGCTACCCCGCCAATTGTGGTCATCCTGGGGTCTTCGATACCAAAATTGGTCAGGTTGTTAAAGTCGTTTAGCTTCATATCTCCGGGAACCTCGTAATCATTTTCATCGCGCTCATGATAAAGTTCCTGGCCAGAAACTTCCCCGGATACCTGACCAAAGATGAAATTTAATACCCCGCGCATGGTTACCAATCCCTCAACTCCTCCGAATTCATTTAGGACTATGGCAGCTCTGGCATTGTTTGCCTGGAAAAAATCAAACATTTCATCAACTTTTTTAGTAAGGGGCACCACTACAGGAGGGTGCATTATGTCTTCAGGTTTAAGCGAGGAGAGATCTTTATCATCCAGAACCAGCCGAAGGATATTTTCTGCATGGATAAAACCAACAATATTATCATGGTGGCCACGGAACACCGGCACCCTTGGATGGCGATAGGTTCTGAACCGGTCAACCATTTCCGGTAAACTCAGGGCTTCATCAAGAAAACGTATACGGGTACGTGGTGTCATGATCTCCACTATTTCAGTGTCGTTGGCCTCCAGTAAGTTATATATCAAGGCACGCTCGGTGGCATCCAATTCACCTTTATCAGCTACTTCCTCCACCAGACTTCGGAATTCATCCACCTGGAGTATGTTCTCAGCTGTTTTTTCCTCCCCTACGATCAGTGTGGTGATCCATTCGGCAATGCCCCGGATGGCCCAGCGCAGGGGTGTAATGAATTTAACCCATGCATTCAGGGGGCCAGCCACAATCTTGGTGCTTATACGTACTGGATTGGATACAGCAATGGTTTTGGGTGTCACCTCGCCGAACAGTAAGAGAAGTGGCACCATGATCAGTGTTGTTATCAGGGCGGCGCGGTCTCCACCGTAAAGTCTTACCAGGATACCGGTCATATTGGCGGCAGCTGCAATATTTATAAGTTCATTACCGCACAGAATTGAAATAATTAAACGCCGGGGCTGATCCAGCAGGGCATGAATGGTTTCTGAATGTCGATTGCGTTCGGATCTCAGTTTTTGTAGATCCAGCCGGGAAATTGAAAACATAGCTGTCTCTGAGCCGGAGAAAAAGGCAGAACCCACCAGCAGCAATACCTGAATGCCCAGTCGTACAATCATATCTGTTTGCATCAGCTGGGCTGGATCCACGGCTAAAAAATTTTTCAAAACTGTCAGGTAGTAATCAATATTGTGCAACGTCAAATCCCCTTTTTTTCTAAGGAAAACTCCCTTGCCATAAACTTTTTTGTTCTTGTTAACTGTTTATCAGTTTAAGCTGGCAAAAGGATAAAAGCCCTATATATTAGGAAAAAAGAGGAGTTCTGTCAATGAAATACTGTTGTGTTTAAATCTTAAACAGATTTAATTGCCTGCCTTCCTCTTTGAGTTGCATATTTGCCTTTTCAAGGTTTGCCTTGTTTGAGATGACAGCAGTTCCCTTTTGACTTTCATCTATTGTAAAATATCTTTGGGCAATGCTTTGTATTCTTCTCTTATCAAGCTGTAATAAGGAATCCTTGAAATGCTGGCGAATATCATCATCAAGTTTTATAATATTCCTGTAAAAGGCTTTCATGGCAGCAGGCCCGGGAGTTTCCGGCTTATCTATTTCAGAGCAGACCTGTAAAACAGCCTCTTTAACATCGGTTTGGCTGTAATCACCATTTACTATATAATCACAGGCTTTTTTATAGATATCCAGGGTCCTTTTAATGTGGGGATCTCTATATGATCCAAATGAAAATATGCCCTCTTCAATGTTATAGATAGCAAAGCCACCATAGGCTCCGCCTTTTTCCCTGATTTCCCTGTGTAGATAAAGAGACCTGAGTATCTTGCTTATCACTGCAAGCCCCGGGGAGTCTTCATGGGTAATGCCAACGGTCTTAAAGGACTGCCCCACAAAAGAGACAGAGGTATTGGTGTGCCAGCCGTCACAGGGCAATTCCCTGTTAAATGATAAATCCGGAGTAAAAAAAGATGTTTCATCTGTATTTGGCAGCTGGTTATGGATG
>JBDLIV010000085.1:0-7089 GCA_039714675.1 Thermodesulfobacteriota bacterium | reverse complement strand
TTCATGACAAAATATTATTTACAAAAAACACTCTCACAAAAGGTGTCTGTTTCAGGCACAGGAGTACATTCAGGGAAAAAGACAACTCTTACAATAAAACCTGCACCTGAAAACCATGGTATAAAATTTAAAAGAGTTGATCTGCCAGGCACCCAGAATATCCCTGCTATTTTCAAAATGGTTGTTGATACAAGCCTTGCAACAGTTCTTGGAATCGATGGTGCTATTGTATCAACCATTGAACATTTAATGGCAAGCTTTGCAGGCCTTGGAATCGACAATGCCCTTGTGGAAGTTGACGATTATGAAATCCCCATTATGGATGGAAGTGCATGGATTTTTACACAACTTATTGAAAATGCAGGCATTAAAAAACAGACAGCTCCTCAGCATTTTATCATTGTGAAAGAATCAATTAAAGTAACAGAGAGTGATAAATCAGTTGTTATATACCCTGAACCTACGTTTAAAATTACTTGTAATATTGACTTTAACCATCCTTTAATAGGGAAACAGGAAGTTATATTTGACAGGGCAAAAAATAATTTTGGCAAAGAAATCAGCAAGGCCAGAACATTTGGATTTGTCCAAGACCTGGAGCTTTTAAAAAAATTTTCCCTTGGCAAGGGTGGAAGCCTTGACAATGCCATTGTGATTGGTGAAGATAGGATATTAAACAAAGAGGGACTAAGATACCCTGATGAATTTGTCAGACATAAACTTCTTGACAGTCTTGGAGATTTTTCCCTCCTTGGCATGCCGATTCAAGGCCATATTGTAACACATAAATCCGGACATGCCCTGAATCATTTATTCATCAAAAAGCTTTTAGAAAATAAGAATGCCTGGGAAACAGGACCTGCAAAAATATAAGATATTTTATTGCTAATGATAGGATCACTATTACATAAAACAGATATTAAATTGAGAATATCCATAGCCATTATGCTCTGCTTTTTATTGCCTGCCACGGTATTGGCAGAAAATCAAGCTGTGATAGAAAATATAAAACTTGCAAACACAAGAGATGATCTTTTAACATATTTTGATGTTAAAAAAGCATTTACAACAGAAATAAACCGGGCAGTACTCAATGGGATTCCAACCACTTTTTCATTTTATGTTACCCTGTACAAAACTCAAGGATCATGGTTTGACAAAAAAATATCCGATATTCAAATCAAATCTACGCTAAAGTATAATGCATTGAAAAAAAACTTTTCAGTATTAAGATCCTGGAAAGAGAAGGATTCAGTTGTTGTTCAATCATTTAAGGAAGCCAAATCCTTGATGACAGAAATTGACAATTTAAAAATTTTGCCGTTGAATCAACTTATTAAAGGAGATAAATATCAACTGAGAATTAAGGCAAAACTTGATAAAGTAACACTGCCATTATCACTACACTATGTTCTATTTTTTGTCTCTTTCTGGGATGTTGAAACAAACTGGTATGTAATTAATTTTACCTATTAAATTTAATTGATGCCTTAAACTTGCCAAAAATATAAATATGGCTGAATCAAAACACTTACACAGCGGACAGGCCAGAAAAAAAAAAGAATTACTTTTAATTTTTGTCATCCTGATCACAGTTGGGATCTTAACGTTTATTGAAACCCGGATCACCAATTTTGGCGGCGATTTTCCCCTATCCAGCACAATATTAATGTGTATTCTTATCAATACCAATTTATTATTGTTGCTTGCCTTACTTTTACTTGTCTTTAGAAATCTTGCAAAGCTCTATTATGAAAAAAAGAATAATATTTTTGGTTCAAAACTCAAAACAAGGCTGATAACTGCATTTATTATTCTTGCACTCTTACCTACAACAGTTCTTTTCTTTTTTTCCATCCATTTTATTTCAGCAAGTACTGCATTCTGGTTTAACGCTCCTGTTGAACAAACTTTAAACTCTTCACTGGCTGTGGGGCAAAAGCTTTATGAATATATTGAAGAAAAGAATGAATTCTTTGCTAAAAGGGCAGCCTTTCAGATTGAATCCCGTAATCTTCTCAACAAAAAAAACCACGAAAAACTGACACGATATACTCAAGTAATACAAAGAGCTTTTAACCGCCATGCAGTAGAAATTTATACACCAGACGCCAGGCGTGTCAGTCTCTCTCTGGCAAATGAGCTGGAAAATGTCCATTTTGGTCTTCTAACCAGCAATGAATTGACGAACATACCCAAAGGATTATTAAACAACACTATCTCACAAAATCTCCAGCAAGGCGAATGTTTACGAACTATTACAACCATACCATTTGGCTTTGATCCTGGCAAAGCATCTGCTTTTATTGCTATCACCACTCTGATCCCCTCAGAATTATCCCAAAATCTGACATCGATTCAAAAGGGAGTAGAAGAGTATCAGCAACTCAAACTCGCAAAAAATCCTGCCGAGATATCATATTATATTGCACTTTCAATTGTTGCTCTTCTAGTTATTTTTTGTTCTATATGGTTTGGATTTCAATTGGCAAAATCCATTACTATCCCTTTAATGAAATTTGCCGAAGGAACGCAACGGGTCACTGACGGTGATTTAAACTATAAAATTGATTTTGAGACAGACGATGAAATAGGAACACTTATCAAATCTTTTAATTCCATGACTGAGAAGCTTGCCACAGGCAGACGACAAATTGCGCTTTCAGAACAGATGCTCAAACTACAGAATCTCGAACTTGAAAAAAGTCGCCAATATATTGAAATTGTATTAAAAAATATCTCTGCGGGTGTAATCGCCATTGACAACAACGGTATAGTTACAACCATCAACAAAGCTGCTGAAGCCATGCTGAATATCAACAGCAAGGATATTTTAAATAAAAACTTTAAAACAATTTTAAAAAATGATTATCTGAAAATTGCAAATAAAATTTACAATCAGGTGTCCCAGGGGGATCAGACTCTTGAATTTCCTCTATCTGCTACTATTTCAGGGACTCCCAAACATTTTTCATTGAATTTTAATCTACTGAAAAACGATTCTGATCAAAACATTGGTGCTGTGCTTGTCTTTGATGATGTCACCCAGCTTGAAAAAGCCCAGCGTGTTGCTGCATGGAGAGAGGTTGCAAGAAGAATTGCCCATGAAGTAAAGAACCCGTTAACACCCATAAAATTATCAGCTCAACGCCTGAAACGCAAATATGGTGATCAAATTGACGATAAGATCTTTACAAATTGTACCACTACCATTGTAGAACATGTTGACATGATAAGAAACCTTGTAAACCAGTTTTCTGCCTTTGCAAAATTTCCGGATGCCAATATTGCCCAATGTAAAATTGAAAATATTGTTCTTGAAACTATTACTTTATATCAGGAAGGTCTTGAAAATATCAAAATACAATCCAAATTTGGAAAAAATATTCCAATTTTAAAGCTTGATCACCAGCACATGAAACAGGCATTCATCAATCTGGTAGACAATGCTGTATATGCTGTAGGAAAAAATGGTTTGATTTTAATTGATGTAACGTTTGATGAAATCCTGAAAATCGTCAGGATTGAAATCAGTGACAATGGCAAAGGAATATCAGATAAAGAGAAAACAAAGCTGTTTGAGCCTTACTTTTCAACCAAAAAATCAGGAATGGGACTTGGGCTTGCCATTGTTCAGTCTATCATTTCTGATCATAATGGTGTAATAAGGGTTCAGGATAATGAACCAAAAGGAGCAAAATTTATTATTGAGCTTCCGGTTAAGTTGTAAAATTTTAGATCTGAGGTTTGGTATATAAAAGCAAAATTGGGAGAGATAAAATGTACCCTGCAGTTTTAATTGTAGATGATGAAGTAAGTATCATAGATTCCCTTGAAGGAATTTTATCAGACGATGGATTTGAAGTCATGCATGCTTTTAACGGGTATGAAGCATTAAAAAAAATAGAGAACCAATCCCCTGATATAGTTCTTCTTGACATTTGGATGCCGGGAATGGATGGAATTGAAACTTTAAAAGAGATAAAAAAAACATCACCGCATCTTCCTGTGGTGATGATTACAGGACATGGTTCAATTGAATCTGCAGTTGATGCTACAAAATCAGGAGCTTATGATTTCCTGGAAAAACCTCTCTCCATTGATAAAGTCATGGTTACCATCAATAATGCTTTAAACTTTAGAAAACTTGAAGAAGAAAATAAATACCTGAGAAAAAAGAGTATTGAAAAAAACTCCATTACAGGAACCAGTCCTGCTGTTCAGACACTATATGGAGAGGTAATAAATGCTGCCCCTTCAGATGCATCCATATTGATTACAGGTGAAAATGGTACAGGAAAAGAGATGGTTGCAAGAACCATTCATCAATTCAGCTTAAGACCTGAACAACCCTTGATTATAATTAATTGTGCCGCCATTCCAGATGAAACCATTGACAGTGAACTTTTTGGCCATGAAAAAGGTGCTTTTAAAGAAGCAAGATCAAAAAACAAAGGTAAGTTTGAACTTGCTTCAGGAGGCACACTTTTTCTTGATGAGATAGGAGATATGAATATCGAGACCCAGGCAAAAATCTTAAGAGCCTTGGAATCAAAGACCTTTCAAAGAATTGGCGGGGGCAGAACCCTTCACATGGATGTCAGACTTATTGCTTCATCAAATAAAAACCTTGAAAAGGAGATCAAGGCTGGTAATTTCAGACAGGATCTTTATTTCAGGCTTAATGTGATACCCATTCATGTCCCACCATTAAGGGATAGAAAAGAGGATATCCCACAACTTGTAGATACTTTTTTTGACAAATTATCCAAACAATCTTCAGAAAACAAGAAGTCTATCTCTGAAAATGCTCTCAAACTTCTTGCTGCCTACGAATGGCCCGGTAATGTAAGAGAATTAAAAAATCTTGTTGAAAGACTTTCCATTATGGTTAAACAAGACCTGATTGATATTGCAGATATGCCACAGCCCTATAATAGAGAATGTAAACCAGTCCAAATCATAGGAAAAGATATTTTCAACTATGAAAATAACCTGAACCAGGCTAAAAAACATTTTGAAACAGAGTTTATAAAGCAAAAACTCTCTGAAGAGGGAGGAGATTTAAAGTCTGCAGCCAAAAAACTTGGTACCTCTGTAAGATACATAAAAAAAAATATTTAATGGACACACAAAAAATTAATACAAAAATCTTGCCATTTTTACAATGGGAGTTGTCCTTAAGTCAAAATTAAAAACTCACAATTAACAATTAAAAAATAGCATGAGAATCATCAGCGGAAATTGCAAAGGCAGAAAACTTGCCAAAATGCACGGGTCTAAAATACGCCCTACATCAGATCGTGTAAGAGAGGCAGTATTTAATATTCTCGGCCCCCGGATAAAAAAAGCAAAAGTGCTTGACCTTTTTGCCGGGACAGGAGCATTAGGTATAGAAGCATTAAGCCGGGGAGCCGCGCATGCCACATTTATAGATTTGTCCTGTGATATTATTCATGAAAACCTGCAGCTTTGCGGTTTAACAAACAAAGCTCTTGTTATCTGTTGTGATATTATCAGAGACAACATTCCAAAGAATCTCAATGAAACTCCCTTTGATTATATTTTTATGGATCCGCCTTACGGGAATAAATTTCTTGAACATATATTTCACAACGATCCCTTTTTTAATCTTTTAGAAAAAAATTGTATCATTATTGCTGAACAATATTATAAAGAAGACCTTGATCTTAAAGAGACAGGTCTTGACATTTACAGACAAAAAAAATATTCAAAAACAATTATTTCATTTATAACAGCCACGGGCAGTCTTAAATGATTTTTTAAATTATGAATTATGAAAGGTTCATCAATGACACACAAAGAAAAAATTGCAATTTATCCGGGATCTTTTGATCCCTTAACCAACGGCCATATTGATATTATAAAACGTGCACTGGAAATTTTTGATCAGGTCATTATTGCAATACTGCATAATCCTTCTAAAACAGCACTCTTTTCTGTGGAAGAGAGGGTGAAAATGGCAGAAGAGAGCTTTAATGGTAATAATTGTATAAAGGTGGATCATTTTGGCGGACTGCTTGTGGATTATGCAGAAATGAAAAATGCCACAGCTATTATCAGGGGTATGAGAGCTGTTTCAGATTTTGAAAATGAATTTCAAATGGCATTGATGAACAGAAAACTAAACAAAGATGTGCAGTCTGTTTATTTAATGACCGGGCTTAGATGGATTTTCACCAGCTCATCCATTATTAAGGAAGCAGCACAATTTGGTGGAGATATCAGTGACATGGTGCCTGCACCTGTTGAGCTCAAACTTCTGGAAAAATATCCCAAATTGAACGAATAACATTTTAGACGGTCAGTTTAGGATTTAATCCTGAATAAACAAATTCAGAGATTCAATCTGTTTTACATCTTCGGTTTCCATAACCTTGATAATATCCGTGTGCATGCGTTTTTTCAATTCACCAAAAATAGCTCTTTTTTTAGTAAATGTCCTGGCAAAAGCCAGAGCATCTTTAGCAAGTTCTTCTTTGTTGTCACATGCTTTTACAATAACATGGCTGTCCTGGAGTTCCTGGGCAACTACACGCTTCCCAGATAGAATCATCTCATTAAACTTATATTCAGGAATTGCTTTTCTGACAAAGGCAATCATTCCCGGAAGAAAAGGTATGTTAATATCCACTTCCGGAAAACAGAAAAAGCCTTTGTCCTTTGTCATAAATCTGAAATCGCAGGTACAGGCAAGCATGGCACCATTGCCAAAGGCATGACCGTTAATGGCAGCAATTACAGGAAACGGCATCAGCAGTATTCGTCTGAATATTGTATTCATTCCATACATAAATGATTTAATGCTGTCAAAATCCTTATCATTCATTTTCTGCATCATCCACTCAACATCAATACCCTGGGAAAAATTTTTCTTATCAAAGGAAGTAAGAATAATTGCACAGATATCTTTATCTTCTATTATTTCATCAAAGCATTGATTCATCTGCTCTGCAAATTCAAGATTCTGTTTATTAGCGCCATTACACATATTAATAACAGCCACGGATTCATTTTTTTCCCACTCAATTATTGCCATAGCTTAACTCCTTAAAAGCCGATATATTC
>JBDLIV010000084.1:0-7091 GCA_039714675.1 Thermodesulfobacteriota bacterium | reverse complement strand
AGTTATTGTTTTTCCAGGATCTGAAGATGAAGTCTCACAAATTTTGAATTTAGCGTCAAAACAAAATTTTATTGTGGTTCCCCGTGGGGCCGGATCAGGAATGACAGGAGGTGCAGTCCCGGTTAATGGCGGGCTTGTAATGGTAACATCCAGGATGAATAAAATTCTGGAAATTGATGAAAATAATTTTATTGCAAAAGTTCAGCCCGGGGTTATTGTTGCAGATCTTCATAAAAAAGTTGAAGAGAAAAATCTCTTTTATCCTCCTGACCCTGCAAGCTCATCAATTTGTACCATAGGAGGGAATATTGCTGAATGCGCAGGTGGACCAAGGGCTGTAAAATATGGTGTTACAAGAGATTACGTACTTGGTTTAAAAGCTGTTCTGCCTTCAGGAGAAGTGATTCAAACAGGTGTTAAGACAGCAAAAGGCGTTGCAGGCTATGATTTAACAAGGTTGATTGTGGGATCGGAAGGTACTTTGGCAATAGTGACTGAAATCACACTGAAATTGTTGGCAAAACCTGAAGCAATTAAGACTTTGGCAGTTTTTTTTGACACTATGCAAAAGGCTGCAAAAACTGTGTCAGGTATTATGAGAGAAACCGTTATTCCAAGATGTGTTGAATATCTTGATAAAGCAAGTCTAGACCTTGTAAAAGATTATATCAGTTTTGACCTGCCAGACAATATTCAAGCCTTGTTAATAATTGAACTTGATGGTGATAAAACCCAGGTTGGAAAAGATGCACAGGATATTCAAAAATTGTGTTTCTCATACAGTGCTTTGGATGTGATGGTTGCAGAGGATAAAATTCAGGCTCAAGAGTTGTGGAATGCCAGAAAAGCACTGTCTCCTGCTCTTTATAAGATTGCAAATAACAAAATTAATGAAGATATTGTAGTTCCGGTGGATAAAATTCCAGATATGGTTCAAATTACCCAGGAAATAGAAAAGACATCTGGTCTAAAGGTTGTAAGTTTCGGCCATGCAGGCGATGGCAATATTCATTGTAATATAATGTATAATAAAGCTGATGAAAGTGAAGTTAAAAAGGCAGATAAAGCTGTTGACAGACTTTTTAAAGCCACCCTGGATCTTGGAGGTACAATTACGGGAGAGCATGGTGTGGGTATTACTAAAATGAAATATCTGCCAAAGGAGACAGGTGCAACACAAATTGAACTTATGAGAGGGATTAAAAGAGTGTTTGACCCTTTAAACATACTAAATCCCGGAAAAATATTTAGCGCCTGATCGCAAACCACTAATCTCCCAAATGACCTCGTTGGGCATAAATTTTAATCCTCAAAACAGCAATGTATTCCTCCGGTTAAAATTTAAACCTGCCCTGTACTTGTAAGAAATTGCAGGTTTTCGACCAGACACTATTATATATCCAAGCTTCTTGATCCTTTCACGAATTACAAGGTAAAAGAGAGGTTTTCAAATTTTCTTTATTGAAGTTTTATTGCATAGTGGTTATTGTTTAACAGCTGTTCCATAATATCAATTTTTGGATTTTTATTATGCAGAACACAGCATTTGATAGCAACACAACAATATTGTGAACAGAGTTTGTCTTTTTTATTAAATTCTCCAAAACAATCAGGTGTGTCTATGGAGTCTTTCTTCAATGATTTATTAATAATAATCTGGTCAAATTGTTTTAGTTTCATATTTATTCCATTTTCCAAGTTTCAAGTCAGGCATTATCTATTGTAAAAAACCATCTTGGTCAATACTTTTTTTTATATATCAACCATTGATTCTAATTTTGCAATCAAAGGCTTTAAACTCTGCTTTTTAGTTGCACAAACAGTGATACCCTTGTTTAATAACCATTGGTCATCAAAAGAATCAAGGTCAATTCGATCAATTTTATTTAATACCAGTAGTGTAGGGATTCTTTCTAATTTTAAATTTTTAAGAATTTTTTCAACAGACTCTTTTTGCTGCATAAAGCGGGGATTACTTATGTCTATAACGTGTAATATCATATCAGCATCACTGAGTTCTTCCAAAGTGGCATGAAATGCCTGCATCAACTCTTGGGGAAGTCGCTGTATAAATCCTACAGTATCTGTAATAATAACTTCTCTGTCTTTTGGGAACCTTAGGCGCCTGCTGGATGGATCAAGGGTCGCAAACAATCGATTTGCTGCAATTATTTTACTTTGGGTCAAAGTGTTTAAAAGTGTTGATTTGCCGGCATTTGTATAACCAACAATTGAAATCACAGGTAGATTTTTCTTTTTTCGCTTGGATTTTTGCTGTTGACGCTGCTTACGGATTTTTACAATCTCTTTTTTAAGCCGGTTTATTTTTTCTCGAACCCTGCGTCTGTTGATTTCAAGCTTTGTCTCTCCAGGGCCTCTGCCCCCGATTCCTCCAGTCAATCTTGACATGGCTGTATTTTTAGTGATCAGGCGTGGCAAAAGGTATTCCATTTGAGCCAGCTCCACCTGAAATTTTCCCTCCCTTGATTTTGCCTGTCTTGCAAAAATATCCAGGATAAGCTGGGTACGGTCAATAACTTTTATTTCAACAAAATCAGTAATGGAACGTATCTGGGAAGCTGATAACTCTCTGTCAAATACAAGCATGGTTGCATATTTCTGAATGGCTGAAATAATAAGACTGGAAAGTTTTCCCTTACCCACCACAAATCTTGAATCAATGTTTTTCCGTCTTTGTACTGCTGTACCAATTACATTAATATGGCTTGTCTTGCAAAGTTCTTTCAGCTCATCCATAGAAGCCCAGGCTTCTTTTGGATTTAAAGTTGTTGCATTGATTAAAAATGCATTCTCAGTACCTGAATCCGGCTTATATAAGGAGTTTTTTCTTGCAAGTTCAGATTCAAGAGCAAGAATTTGGGTCAGGCAATCAATGTTGAGTCTGTCAATGCTGCTTTTTGGAATAATCTGATATGGCACTGAATCTTCATCTGGAAGGATATGTGCTGAATAGACTATTCCGGGTTCACCTGATTTTGTAATACAGACAGCTGTTATATAATCCAGGCGCAATAAAGCAAGGTCAGTTAAGTCATCTTGTGTCAGAGGTTCATCTTTTAGATGGGTGTGAACCAGGCGAAGCCCCTTGAGTTTGCCTGGAATTGCCATATATCCCGAGGTCACTGGTATAATGATTTTGTGTGCATCTCCAAGAAGAACATAGATAACTTTACCATTACGGTCAATGAGAAGGCCTATCTGCCTTTTGATTTCATGGGAAAGTTTAACAAGCAGATGTGCAGTTTGCGGATCTAAAATATACTGGGCAAGTGTATTAAAGGTATAAAGAGTTTCTATTGTTTTTAACTGGGTCTTTCTTAAGCCGGAAGTGTTACCAAAAAGTTTTTTCTTCATTCAAATTCCTGGTATGAATCTGAAGTAAGTTCTTCAAAACGAGTATAAGCCCCAAGAAAATGCATAAAAGCTGTGCCGGTTGCCCCATTTCTGTTCTTAGCTACAATAACTTCAGCAGTTCCCTTTTTTGGGTTGTCAGGCTCTTTATTATACACTTCGTCCCTGTAAATGAATGCAACAATATCAGCATCCTGTTCCAGAGCGCCTGACTCACGAAGATCAGAAAGCATTGGACGTTTGTCAGAGCGTTGTTCAAGCATTCGATTGAGCTGTGACAGAGCCATGACAGGCACATTAAGCTCTTTTGCAAGAGCTTTCAGCGATCTTGATATCTCTGCAATTTCAAGATCTCTCCGATCTGATTTGGACGGGGGTTTCATCAATTGAAGATAATCAATAATAATAAGGCCAAGCTCATTGTGCCTTTTATATAACTTTCTTGCCTTTGCTCTTATTTCCATGGCAGTAATATTGGGAGCATCATCAATAAAAATAGGCAGTTCGTTTAAAACACCAGCAGCATCTGTTGCATTCTGCCAGTCTTCCTGGCTGATAAAGCCTGTTCTAAGCCTGTTTGAATCAATGCGTGCCTCAGATGTCAGAAGTCGCATGGAAAGCTGTTCATTGGACATTTCAAGGGAGAATACAGCAACAGGCTTCCTCTCTTCAACAGCAACGTTTCTTGCAATGTTTAATGCAAGGGCAGTTTTTCCCATACTGGGTCTTGCTGCAAGAATAATCAGGTCGGATTTTTGCAGTCCCGAGGTAATATTGTTTAATTTCAGATATCCTGTGGAAAGCCCTGAAAGACCACCCTCATTGCCCTGCTGCTCTTCAAGTTTATCAATATTGATATTGATCAGATCGCTAAGGTTTTGAAAAGAAGTCTGTTTTTTTTTCTCTGAAACATTAAAAACAGAGGTCTCAGCAAAATCAATAATATCTTCAAAATCCCCTTTATCTTTCAGGCATTTCTCTATTATTGCTGAGGAGGCAGTTATTAATTCTCTTAAAGAGGCTTTGCCTTTAATTATCCTGGCATAATGGACTGCATTTACTGCAATGGGAGCAGCATCACAAATAGTTGCAAGATAGGCGGCACCCCCAATACTTTCAAGCTGATCTTTCTCTTTCAACCCATTGGCAACTGTAATAAGATCTGCAGGTTCTTGTTTGTTGGCAAGTTCAATAATAACCTTAAATATTGTTTTATGGGCACCTTTGTAAAAGTCTTCAGGAGATAGAATATCTATAATATCAAGAAGGCTGTCATTATTAATAAAGATTGCACTTAATATTGACTCTTCCGCCTCAATATCATGGGGAGGGGTTTTATTTAAAAGCGGGTCTGTGGCTGTTTTGTTGGCTTTTAACACAATATAATTTTTTAAAACGTGTCTGGTTTAAAAAGTATCCGGGAGATTTAAAATTCTCCCGGATTTAGTTCTATTTCTTACTTTTCTCTTCAGCAACAACTTGTACAGTGATTTCAGGTTCAACATCCTTATAAAGACGGATGGGTACCTTATACTCACCAATTGCTTTTATAGGTTCGGCAAGCAGTATGGATCGACGCTCTAAAGTGATATCCTGACTGCTTAAGGAACTTTTAATGTCATGGGTTGTGACTGATCCGTAAAGATTTTCTTCTTCATGTACCTTGGCTTTAATGATACATATAACATCTTTGATCTTGTTCGCCATCTCTTCGGCAATTTTTCGCTCTTTGGCAATCTGAAGTTCCAGCTTTGCCTTTGCCTGTTCCATGACTTTTCTGTTTTGCGGTGTAGCAAGTATGGCTTTGCCCTGGGGCAATAGATAGTTGCGGCCATACCCAGGTGCAACATCACATTCTGCTCCTGCAATACCAAGAGTGTCAATGGTTTCTTTTAATATAACTTTCATTTAAACCTCCAAGAAGATTCAGTCTGGTTAAATCAGGCTGACTTCTATTTATTTATTTTTAAACTTGTACCAAGTTTTCTGAAATTGAACCATGTATCAAATAATCCGAATCCTATAACAAGGAACATGAAAAGAGGTTGAATTGCAATTAAGATATAAAAAAAAAATCTTAAAGCAAAAGGAGCACTCTTTTTCTGGAAAAAAAATGATACAACAGCAATTCCCTGGAAAAAATATACAAACATTAAAATGATTAAACAATTTAAAGCAAGTATTGTTATTACACCCATAGGAAAAAACATTAAAACAGATAAACCAATTAGCCCAAACACCATATATTCAGGCGCTTTCCACCGGTTTAAATTTTCAATACTTTTAACAATGATTCCTTTTTTCTGCAACAGCTTTCTAATTGATAAAATATTAAGCCATACCATGGTAAGATATGAATTGATAAATATTGCAGGGAAAGCACTTACCAGCAATGAACTTGCTTTCTCAAGCATTTGCTGGTCAACTTTAATCTCCGGGTAGAGCTCAACAGAGTGGGAAAAAAGTCGTGTTGACAGGTCTTGATATCGCACAACATAATTTGAAATCAGTTGACCAATTCCTTCGGTAAAAGTTAAAGAGTAGAAAAACAGAATCATTACACAGATTGATAGAACTGCAAAACCTGTATAGAGGATTATTTTTTCAATACTTAAGTGCTGTTCTATGAACTCACCAAGGAAAAAACCAGTCATTAACAAGGAACCAAAATAGAGTGTATTAAGAGCAAAATTACTGGTAGAAATAATTAATACAACAAGGCTTGCAGCAATGATAATTATGCCCGGATTTCTTCCTGCTTTAAGCCTGTAAAATAAAACAGGCAGGGGAAGAAACATCCAGGCAAACACACCGATCAATGGCATTACATAGATAATGGCAATGATCATTATGCATAATAAGATACCTGTTAGAATATCTTTTATTGCCGCAGGTTGTATTAATGTGCCAGTCATATGCATAGCTCTTAAGCGTAATTTAATACATGGGCCTGCCAACAAATGGCAGCAGGGCAATCTGGCGTGACTGCTTTATTGCAATGGTTAGCTCACGTTGATGTTTCGCACAGGTGCCTGTGATTCTTCTCGGGATTATTTTACCACGTTCTGTAATGAATTGTCTCAGTGCTTTTGGAGTTTTATAATTAATTTCAAGGTCATTATCCACACAGAATCTACATATTTTACGACGTTGATAAAATCTGTTTTTACCTCCGCCTTGCTGGTTTCTACGATTATACATCTTGTTTGTCTCCAATCTTAATTATTCAGTTTCTTCTTTGGTTTCTTCAACTTTTTTCTCATCCTCAAGAGTATCATCATCAACTATCTCTTTTTCCACTGATTTGTTTTCAATTTCAGTTTCCACAGATTCATTATCTGTCTTTTCAGAAAGTTTATCCTGATTCTCTTTGGCTTCCTCTTCAAGTTGTTCCACAGTTACATCATCAGAAAGAAGGAGTGTCATAAATTTTAACACATCATCACTCAGGCGCAAATTTCTTTCAAGCTCTTTTACAAGAAGCCCGGTTCCGCCATAAGTAATACAAACATAAAACCCTCGTAGTTTTTTCTTGATTTCATAGGCAAGTTTTTTATTGCCCCACTCATCAAAATCTAAAAGAATACCATTTTCTCTGGCAATGATACCTTTGACCCTGTCAAACAGATCAGTACGGGCTTGATCCTTAACATCAGGGTCTAAAATAAATATAGTTTCATACTTCCTCATTGTCTCTCCTTACGGATATAAAGCCCTGA
>JBDLIV010000083.1:0-7111 GCA_039714675.1 Thermodesulfobacteriota bacterium | reverse complement strand
ACGAATATCGATTTTTCGTTTTTTTGATTCACCAACCCTCTCTATCTCCTTTTGCTGGAGAACTCTAAGCAGTTTAACCTGGATATATGGAGTGATTTCTCCAATTTCATCAAGAAATATTGTTCCACCGTCTGCCATTTCAAAACGTCCGATCCTGGTTTGTGTTGCACCGGTAAAGGCACCTTTTGCATGGCCGAAAAGTTCGCTCTCAAGCAAAGATTCTGAAAGAGCACTGCAATTTATTGTTATCAATGGTTTGTCTCTTCTCTCTCCAATGGAATGGATAGCTCTTGCAACAAGCTCTTTTCCTGTTCCGCTTTCACCCTGGATAAATATACTTGCATCACTAGCTGCCGAAGCTTTAACAAACGAAAATACATTTTGCATAACCTGGCTTTTTGCAATAATACCTTCAAGACGATTCAACTCACCAAGACGGCGGGTTGCCTCTTCCATTTTCAGTCTGGCATTTTTTAAAGCTGTTAAATCTGTAACAGTTTCCACAATTCCAATAACTTTATTATCTCTGTTTTTTATAACTCTGGAATTTTTAGTTACACTGAGAGCATGGCCTTCTTTATGGCTTAAAAGACACTCAGTTGGTTCAACTTTTCCAAATTCTAAAATACCGCACTCTTTCATTCCTGAGGGACAGTCTTTATCAAAACATTGTGTGAAATTGAGGATTTGACAACTTTTGCCTTTAATCTCTTTTAAAGAGTAACCTGTAATTTTTTCCATTACAGGATTCCAGGCAATAATTTTGCCATGGGTATCAAGAATAAAAATTCCATTTCCAATGGATTCGAGCAATAATTTTAAAAATTCACTGTTTTTTATTTCAAACTCTATATCTTCCATGGCTCCCCCCATACTCTAAATGGCTAAACAAAGTATTAAATCTGAACATATGAAACCCGAAAACATTAAATTGGGTTTGTCCAGTTCAAGTTTTACATAAAACAGCCTTTTAATTGTGTATATATATTTTTAAAGTGGCGCTACTATTTTTAAGTAACACTATAAGTAACGCATCACTGTTTTGTCAATACTTAATCATTTTAAAATATTTTTTAAATTTTATTATAATTACAAATAGTTATAATGGTTTTAAAATTAATGCATTAGTTGGCATAATTATTGATTATTGTATTAATTATTGTATTTAGAATAAAATATAAGGAGCTTAGAACAAATCATGGCAAATATAATAACTCTTATCCGGATTCCCCTGCTATTTATATTTATTAGCCTTTTAAACAGTGGTAAATCTTTAATTATATTCTGGTGCATACCATTTATTATCTTTATAATGCTTCTTGATATGGTTGATGGTGTGGTTGCCAGGTATCTCAATCAAGCCAGTCTTCTGGGCAGTGCATTGGATATTGCAGTTGACAGGGCTTTGGAAATTATTCTATGGGTGGTTTTTGCCTGTCATGGACTTATCCCTATTTTAATTCCTTTAATTGTCATTACCCGGGGAACATTAACCGATGCTGTACGATGCGTTGGCACCTGTAATGGTGAAACTGCTTTTGATCAATTGAAAAATCCAATTAACCGTTTTCTTGTTTCATCCCGTTTTATGCGTGATTTCTATGGTTTTATTAAGGGAGCAGCTTTTACTGTTTTAACACTGGATTTAGGATTTCAATCCTTTGAAAATATTTGGTCTGATAGAATACATTTATTTGCTCTGTATCTTGCCTGGTTTACCATTGTTATAACCATAGTACGTGGAATTCCAGTCATTGTCGAAGAAGTAGGAGTCTTAAAGAATCCCGAACCAGATAAGATATAGAGAAAGATTAATTGTGAATTTACAAAAATTAATGAATACCGGTTTCAGTGTAAGGATGGGACTTTTTTTCGGTCAATATCTGCCCGTGGCCTTAAGTTATCTGGTTATTAATTTTATAGCCAGCCTCCTTGTTAGAATGAAAAGATTATCTCTTGTTCAGACTGTTTTTAAAAACCAGCAAATTGCCCATGATAACAAGCTTTCATCTCAGGAACTTCATCTGGCAGTAAAAAATGTATTTATTTATGCAGGTCAGGGTTTTATTGACCTGTACCATAATTTTAAGAATTATGACGCACTTCAGCAACAGATATTTGATAATGATGATTTAAAGAAACTCATTAACCTCAGTAAAAATAATACGCCTGGAGTTTTTATAGTCTCTCCTCATATGGGCAGTTTTGATTTAATGCTGGCTGCTGCCAGTGCCAGGGGCTTGAAAGGAAATGTGTTGACCATTGAAAACCCGAATAGCGGTTATAAACTGCAAAACAATATTCGCGCCATGAATGGTCTAAAAATCATGCCGATAAATTCTATAAACTATCAAAAGGCAATTAAAACAATGATTAAAGGCGGTATGGTGATAACTGCAGTTGACCGTCCCATTCCGGGTCAGAAACATAAACTTGAATTTTTTAATAAACCATGCCCGCTTCCTGGTGGATATGTAGAGATGGCAATAAAGGCAAAGGTGCCTGTTAGGGTGGTATCCATTCATAAGAACAGTATGGGGCTTTACAAACTAAAGCTGTCAGAGCCAATTCCCATGGTGCCCATGGATAATCAAGAGCAGGAAATAATTTATAATGCTCAGATTATTTTAAAAAAAATTGAGGATCAAATTCGTGCCTATCCTTTACAGTGGCAGATGTTTTACCCCGTATATCCAGATGGATAAACTTGGGTTACTTGGTCTTTAAAAATGGTGATGATGATTTATGAATGAAATTCAATTGCAATTAATCTGGTATCTGTTTTTTACAGGCTTTGTTTTAACCGGTATTGGAATGCTTTATCCATTAACAGCATTGAAAACTCTGGATTTGAGGCTCTTTTATTTTCTTTATTCTAAATTATCAGGAAATGCACGGGTTTTCAGGGTATTATGGCCTTATGGAAAAACAGGTTTCATGGTTGGCGCCCTTGGGATTTTTTTGCTTTTGAACTGGTATTCAGGCTGTTGTGCAATATTTTGTTTTATTATAATTGCATGTGTTGAACGATTAATTAAATTGACCATGAAACGAAAGCGTCCTTTTGTCCTTTTGTCTGAAGTTGAGATACTTCAGCCTCACAAACCTGAAGATTTTTCACACCCAAGCGGAGATGCCATGAGAATATGGTATCTTACTTTCATTATTCCCTCTGTATTTGGCTGGTCTTTTTTACTATTATCTGTTTTTTTATCTGTTGCCGTTCTGGTCAGTTTCGGGCGTATTGCCTTTGCAGTACATTTTCCTCTGGATGTAGCCGGAGGAGTCGGACTTGCACTGCTTGGTGCTGGTTTTTTTTATCTAATGGTAAGTATCTAATTATGACAAGGATAAACTCAGAGGATATTAATCTGAAGTAAATATTTAATGCTTCAAAGAACAACTGAACCTGAGAAACTTCAGGTGAACGTTTAACAAAATGAAATTAACTTATTTGAAATTATGGCTTATTCTATCTATTATTTTTGCAATCGGCCTTGTTTTCTGCCTTGATTTGCAACAGTACCTGACTATAGACTACTTTAAATCCCAATTTAATTATTATCAGCAATATTACGAACAAAACCAGTTGTTAAGTCTTGGTTTTTTTGCCGTGGTTCTTTTTCTATTGACGGCGTTTTCTGTTCCTGGAATTGTTGTTATCTTTTTGGCAGGAGGTTCATTATTCGGCTTCCCACTTGCTTTGCTGATCTCATCATTTGTAGATGCAATAGGTTCAACAATTGCTTTTTTATCTTCACGCTATCTGTTTGGCAGCATCATACAGGTTAAATATGCCAATAAACTGCAATCCATTAATAATAGAGCTGACGGAGAATGGGGTCTTTTTCTGTTCTCCTTGCGCTTAATGCCTTTTTTCCCTTGTTTTTTAATCAATATATTGATGGGGTTGACAAAAATTCGAGTTATTACATTCTATCTGGCAACTCAGATCGGCAAGATGCCATATATAGCAATTTATATCAACGCTGGATCACAACTTGTTAAAATTGATTCTGCCATGGATATTTTTTCTCCTAAGCTTATAATCTCATTTATAATGATTGGATTGTTCCCCATGATCAGCAAAAAGAGTTTACAGTGGATCAAAATCCATAGAATAAAATCAAACACTTAAATAGACAGGAATAAATTAGAATATCATTTCAGCGCCACTGGTGGCGCTACTTTTATTAGTGTCACCGTAAGTAGCAGGTTAAAATCATATACATGGGTTTTAAATTTTTTGGGAATTAAAAAATAATTATCTTTTTTTAACTATAATTACAGTAAGTTATAATATTTTCAATATTTTTTAGATAGGTTGGCACACTTGGTGAAGTAGAAATAAATAACTTAAGTTTAAAATGCGCATTTGCATGTGAAGTAAAAATTAAATTAATAAAAAAAAGGAGAAGTAAAATGGCTAAACTTAATAAATATATGATGGTTCATAATAATCCTGGTATTGATTGTGAAGAAGTACAGGAAAATTGGAGAAAACTTGTAGACGTTGAAGCCGGCACCTGGATAAGAACATATTATAATGAAGAAATAGGTGTTCGGTATTGTATCTGGCTTGCTCCAAGTGAAGATGTTCTTAAAGATATTTTTACAGAAATCGGCATCAGCTGGGATTCCATTGTTCAGGTTGAAGAGACTGTTCCAGATCTCTGGGGAGAAAAATGGGATGAACATCTTAAAGAAGATGAATTTGCTGATAACCTTGGTAACTGATGCAGTTTTTTTTAAAGTGCAGGCAAAAAAAAACAGGCCTGCACTTTAAGGAATCATTTTTTAAGGAGAAAAAATAATGTATAAAAAAATTCTTTTCAATACCTGTCTGACTGATTATTGCGATCATATTTTTAATTTTGTTGTTAACCTTGCAAAAGAAAACAATGCTAAATTATGGATACATCATGGCCTTGGCCGCTTGAATTATGATGATGAAGCCAAAGTTGTACAGGAAATCAAAAAAGCCGAAGAAAAGGCATCTCAAGCTTATGTTCAAAAAATGCAAGACAGAGGATTTACTGATTATGCCATTAATGTTACTGATGGTGATGTTGTAAGTGAAACTTCAAAACTTGCAAGAAATGCAGGTATTGATGTTTTGGTCATGGGAACTTCTACTAACACTCCCATTGCAACCGGGGGAACTACAAATATAGGCCCCCTTGGAAAAACAACAGCAGAAGCACTTTTATGGGCACCTTGTCCTGTACTGGTTGTTCCACCGGCTCTCATACCAGGACTTGCATCTGGTAAGTAAGAAACTATTAGATATGTGTCACTTTAACAAATCATTTTAAAGTGACACAATGAAAAAAAGAAAGGAGAATCATTATGTATGCTTTAATTTATGATGACCGTGAAATGAATAAAACCGAAAAAAAAGTTATTTCTGTTCATGGGACCAGGGAAGAATCAGACAAAGCTTTGGTACTAAGACAAAATAAACTTGGTAGAAGAGTTTATGAATGCAATACCCGCATTGTCTGGACTGACAAAGTTGTGAACAGTGATGATATACTTGAAACAAGTGATTTTGTTACCTGGCATCCAGATGAAAATATACCAGAAGGTGAACTTCACAGTGATACAGATTAGTTATTGAATCCATGGAACAAAAAGAAATATGCATTGCCCTTGGTCAGGGTGGAGCTCGGAGCCTTGCTCATATTGGAGTTATGCAAATTCTTCAGGAAGAAGAAATTGCCATCAAAAAGATTGCAGGTACAAGTGCAGGTGCCATAGTAGGAGCTGTTTTTGCTGAAACCAATGATGCTTTTGAAACCCAGGAGAGATTCAGAATTCTTTTAAAAAGTGATGCTTATGAGCGATCAGGTCTTGGTACACTCAAGGATCACACTGTGCACGGAGTAAATTTCTGGGAGCAGATCACCACAAGAATCAAGGGAATGATCGCTTTGAGCATTGCCCAGAGCAAGCTTGGAATTTTGCGCAACAAACATTTTAAAGATTGCCTGGAAATCCTGATTCATTCCAGTGATTTTTCACAATTACAAATTCCTTTTTCTGCCATGGCAACTGATTTGCTAAGTGGCTGCGGAGTTGAAATTACCTCTGGCGATATAATTAAGAGTCTGAATGCAAGTTCTGCTATTCCTGGTTTTTTTCCTCCTGTTAAATTGGGAAAACATCTTCTTGTTGATGGTGCAGTCTGTTGTCCTGTTCCGGTTGAACACTGTGGCATTAATAAAGATGATGTCATTGTAGCAGTGCATGTACCATCAAAATTAAATTCCGGATATCAACCGGAAAATGCTCTTGACGTCATGGTCAGAGCTGAAGAGATAAATATGCGTAATTTGGATCAGGTAAAAACTGCCCGTGCAGATATCCAGATATTTCCAGACATAAAAGATGTTAGCTGGAATGAGATCCACAGATTAGATGAAATGGTTGCTGCAGGTAGAAAAGCAGCCAAAAAAATGCTGCCGCAGATATTGAAATTTATTAAAACAAAAAAACAGATGGGTGTTGAATCAGCGAGTTTCCATACTGAATCCATGTTTCAGGCTTGTCGTAAGTTTTACATAAGATTGTAAAATAATTATTTAGATTCTGTTGAATAAATGGAGTAAATGATGATAGAAAAGAGCACAATACAATTTAATCCCATTGGAATTATTCGAACGCCCTACACTGAAAATGCACCATATCAACCAGTAGAAGATGATGAGCAGGAGTTTTCCATTATTGTTGATCCACAGTTTACCAAAGGATTGTATGAACTTGACAGGTTTAATTATCTCATGCTTTTTTATCATATCCATCTTCTTGAAAAAGAGGTTAAAATGGTAGTAGAACCTTCCTGGAGCCATGGTAAAAAAGTTGGCCTTTTTGCCAGCAGATCTCCTGTCCGACCAAATCCCATCGGTTTGAGTATAGTGCGCATCAAACAAATAAATGATAATACTATTTTTACCAGCGGGCTTGATGTCTTTGACAAAACTCCTCTTCTTGACATTAAACCATATATAAAGGATCTGGATTCCAAAGAGGACTCAAATTATGGATGGTTGGATGATCTGGATGATCAAGAGCATCTGCAGCTGCACATTAAGGGGCTTCCCCATGATTA
>JBDLIV010000082.1:0-7228 GCA_039714675.1 Thermodesulfobacteriota bacterium | reverse complement strand
GTATTCATAGTGTTCAGTCCAGACAAACTTTGGGAACCACTATATCTGCTATCTTATGTTTTTCAGAATAGAGCTTTCCATTCAAATATATGAACCGGGATATTAATAAGGGCAATTTTTTGGCATTCCCGTATATATATACATAGCAAAAAATCTGTTCAAGTATTGGATACTGGTAATAAGAGATGTAAAAATAAGTTGTTTGAAAATTTTGTTATATTTGCCAGTGCAGGGTGTTTTTATACACTTAGGTGCTGATCATGCATCAAGGATAATCTGGGTTATCTCATTTTGCGAGCCAAGCCTGAGAGGAGGTCCCCAGCAGCCGGTTCCCTGGTTTACATAGAGTTTTGTTCCATTATAATCATAAAATCCTTTTAAATAGGGCTGCTGCAGGTAAACAAGATAGTTGAATGGCCAGATTTGTCCTCCATGGGTATGGCCTGCCAGCACGAGATCTGTCCCATATTGTGATGCTTTTTGAACTGCTATGGGCTGATGTGCAAGAAGTATCTTTTTTTTACTATTTTCAACTTTATAAAGTGCTTTTTCAAAATCAGCAGCATGTTCTCTGCCAAATTTTTTTCCCTCATGATCTGTAACACCTGCAAGATAAAAATAGTCGTCTTCTCTCTTGATTTTGATGTTTTCGTTATTTAAAACTTTTATCCCCATTCTATCTATGGCAAGGCTCCACTTTTCAACACCACTGTAATATTCATGGTTGCCTGTAACAAAATAGATCCCTTTTTCAGCTTTTAGATTTTTTAGAGGGTCTGCTTCGCTCAGAAGTCTACCAGTGGATCCATCAGCCACATCACCTGTTATAGCAATGAGATCAGGCTTTAATCTGTTTACCTGGTCAACTATCTCTTCAAGGGTCTTTTTTGTCATCATCTGTCCAAGGTGAAGGTCAGAAATCTGAACAATTTTAAAACCCTTAAAAGCTTCAGGCAATCCTTTAAGTGACACATTGAATGTTTTTACTACTGCATTGGAGTAATAATTTTTTACCCCTATGCCAGATGAAATAAGCACTATTGAAGAAGCTGCAGAGGCAAACACTTTTGAAACAAATTCTCTCCTCCCGGGATTTGTAAGCTCCTCACCTGTCATGCTCAGTTTCTGGAAGATATATATTGGAATTTTTATCATATCCATGGAAAAGAGTAAAAAAAACAGTAACATCATAATACCAATCCAGAAATAAGATAACCATAACAGAGGGAATGAATATTTGAGAGGCAGAATTCTGTCTGCCAAAAGAGAAATGGGCAGTGATAGTGCAAATACAATCAGAGAATAAGTCCCTATATTTTTATAGAGACCACTCAAACCAGTATCTCTGATCAGCCTCAACCATAAATAGTAATGTATTGATAAAACTATTATGGTTGCTACAGAAAAGAAAACTATAAAAATCAGAGTCTTTGTCATGATATTGAAATAGTCTTTAGTTTTCGTCCTTTTGGGGTATTGTGGTCATACTCTGGCAAAAAACCAGGTCTGCCCGTGGCAGTTTTATAGAGATTCAACAACTCCTGCAGCAATCAGAGGAATCAGGATTTCATGGTGGCCGGTGATGCTGAAGCCTCTGCCTTTACCCAGGGTGGGACGGTTTACAACATTTGTCATTGGTCTGTAGTGTTGAATAAAATCAAGATTTACAGTGGTAAAATCATCAACTGTTGCCCCGAGATTTCTTGCTAGGGTAACTGCTTTGAGGAAAACTTCAGGCATGATAACAGCAGAGCCAGCATTGATGAATACTCCTTTTTCAAGTTTTGTGATTTGAGATGTAAAGAGTTTGAAATCCTGCAGGGATGCTTTGCCACATGCTGCTGCATCAAAATCAGGATGCATGTGTATGATGTCTGTACCAATGGCAACATGAATGGTTACAGGTATATCAAGGTCAGCCCCTGATGCTGTTAAACTTAAATCTTTAAATTCAAGATTCTCTTTTAATATCATTTGGCCCACTGCTTTGCCAAGGCCGATGGATTGTTGCTTTGTATCTTTTATGGCCTGGTTTAGAAAATCAGATGTCTCTTTAGCCATGCCAAAACTGCCCGTGCCAATGGATTGAGCAACATCTTCCGATGTCTTTCCAACCATTGCTGTTTCAAGGTCATGGATAATCCCGGACCCGTTCATGGAGAGCATGGTAAAAACATCTTTTTTCATTAAATCAATTATAAGAGGAGACATTCCTGTCTTTATAACATGACCGCCCATGGCAAAGCAGACCTGATTTTTTTTTTGTGCGGCCTTGGTAACAGCTTTTATAACCGAGCGAAGATCACTCCCTGCAAGGATTGACGGAAGAGTATCAAGAAAGTCTGAAAAGCTGCTTCCTTTTTTCCAGGGGGAAGAAAAATCCTTGATGCTGACTTTGCTGTGTCTCTCTTTAATGGAGTAGGTTTTAAACTTGCTGTAATCCAATTTATTCACTGAAAATCATCCTTTCTGTCAAATCACACAATATGTGGGCAAGCAGGATGTGGACTTCCTGTATTCTTGCTGTTGTGCCTGAAGAGACACAAAATGGAAAATCACTTATATCTTTTAATTTCCCCTTATTTCCTGAAAAACCAATGATGCAGAGTCCAATTTTTTTAGCTTCCAAGGCTGCTTTTATAATATTGGGTGAATTGCCTGAAGTTGATATGCCAAGGGCAATATCTCCTTTTTTACCAAAAGCCTGGATCTGTTTCAAAAAAATATCTTCATAGGAATAATCATTGCCAATGCTTGTGATAACAGATGTATCAGTAGTCAAAGCAATGGCAGCCAGAGGAGCTCTTTCCATCTGGAATCTATTGATAAATTCTGCTGCAATATGCTGGCAGTCTGCTGCACTGCCGCCATTTCCAAACAGGAGAATTTTTCTTCCCTGTTTTAGTGTTCCGGCCATCATGGATGCGCAGGCTTCAATTTTTTCAATGTTTTTGCTGAAAAAATCTTTTTTTGCTGAGACGCTCTCTTCAACTATTTGCTGAATAAGGTTTTTCATGCTGTTTTGCTCTTTTAAAAAATTTATGCAGTTTTAGTTTTTTTTTCAAAAACAGGGTTGGTTTCCATTTTTTTCTGGATAATTTTCAATCTTTTTTGAAACAATTTATTGCCGGGGGTTATGTCTATACTCTTTTGTGCAAAGCTGCGGGCAATATGCAGGTTTTTATCCTGAAGTTCTAAAGATCTGGCATATCCTGACAGGGAGATTGCATCCCCAGGATTTATTTTAATTGCTTTATTAAATTCACGACCTGCTTTTTCAGGAAGCTTCTTACCAAGATAGATTTCACCTTTCATTCTAAACAAAAGTCCTGATTCAGGGTTGATTCCACCTGCTTTTTCAAGATGGGGCAAAGCCTGTTCTGGTTGATTTTTTTTGATTAATAAAGATCCCAGAAGAAGTTCAACCTCAAAAACAGCAGAGTCAATACCATGGGCCTTTCGTAAATAAATTACTGCTTTGTCAATATCTTCTTCAATTTGATAAATAAGGCCTATATTGTAAATCACCATTACTTCATTGGGATTGATTTTAATAGCTTTTTTAAATTCAAGCTTTGCCTTGGCAAGTTCTCCCATGACACCAAAACAGACCCCAAGGCTGTTGATAAGATTTATATTATCAGGTTCGATTTCAAGCCCTTTTTGATATTCATTTAAAGCCATCTTGTATCTATTTAACTGGTAGAGCCTATCACCGCTGATATTCAAGGAAGTAGCATCAAAATGAATAAAGGTGTCAGGACCGAAAAAAGCAGCATGGTCAATGGCTTTTATGGCATTGTTAAAGGTCTCTTCTATTGAAAAATCATGATGGGGAAATTTTGCCACCCCAATTAGAATATCTGCTTTAAGGGCAGTGGATATTTTCTCTTTTAATGAAATAATCAGCTGAGATGCTTTTTTCTCATTTTTGTAATCCCAGAAAGCAAATACAAAAGAGGTGTTGTTCAAACTCTCCCATATGCCTCTTTTATTGGTACCTTTTTTATTTTCAAGTACTGAATTAAAAGTCTCCTCAAAAACCTCTTTTAGCTTTTCTTGCAGGGTTTTGGACATCTTTGTCATGGTTGAAACCTGGATTACAGCACACAAAAATTTTTTACTGCTGATTTTGGCTTTTAAAAGTCTGTTTTTAAAGGTTTTAACGTGAATGTTTTTTTCCCAGAGAAGATCGCTGAAATAGGTTTCAGGCGCTTTGATCTTAAAATCTTCTGAATCATTTTTTAAAAATCGAATTTCTTTTGAAGAGAATTTGTTTGTCATTTTTTGTTCAATATTGTTTTTAAGGTTGATGATATGGATACTTCCTGGCCTGTTTGAATCGTTCTCGGGTCGAGAATATATCTATTATCCTCTATCCTGCCAATAATGGCAGGAGTGGACATACGCATTTTGATTTCAAGTTTTGATACTGACATATTTTTGGGTTGAATGGTGACACATCGGGTTGCAAGATTGAGTTGAGGAAATGATCCTCCTCCAGGTCTTGAATTCATATCTGCAAGATCAATATCAGCAAGAGCTCCTGCCTCTTCCTTAATGGTTTTAAATAACAGCTCTGCTTTCCGGCAGATATCTTTAAATGATATGGTCAGCATTCTTAAGGTGGGGATTTTCTCTATTGCCTTTTTTTCATCCCTGTAAAGTTTTAAGGTGGATTCAAGGGCTGCAAGGGTCATTTTGTCAATCCTTAATGCACGGGTTAAGGGATTCTTTTTTATTTGATCAATACTCTCTTTTTTTCCAATAATAATACCTGCCTGTGGACCGCCAAGAAGCTTGTCCCCGCTGAATGTTACAATATCAGCTCCGGAATTAACTGAATCTGCAATCGTGGGTTCCGGGGGCAGTCCATATTTTGAAAAATCAATCAAGGTGCCTGATCCAAGATCTTCCATTATTGGGATGTTTTTATCATTTCCAAGTTTTACCAGCTCTTTTAATCCAACACTTGCCGTAAAACCCTCAATTTTATAATTGCTTGCATGTACCTTTAAAAAAAGCCCTGTTTGATCACAAACAGCAGTTTCATAATCTTTAAGGTGAGTTCGGTTTGTAGTTCCCACTTCTTTTAATATACACCCGCTTTTAGACATTACATCAGGCACTCTAAAAGATCCGCCTATTTCAACAAGCTCACCCCTTGATACGACAACCTCTCTTCCTTTTGCTATTGTATCCAATGCCAGAAAGACAGCTCCGGCATTATTATTCACAGCTATTGCACTCTGGGCTCCTGTTAATTCACATATCAGTTCATCAATTGCTTCATATCGGATTCCTCTTTTGCCTGTTTTAATATTCATCTCAAGGTTTGAAAAAGATTGTGATATGCTCCTTATATTATTCAGCGCATCTTCACATAAAAGAGCCCTGCCGAGGTTTGTATGGAGTACCACACCAGTTGCATTGATTATATTGACAAGTTTTGGCTTGATTTTTTCCTTTGCAAAAACAAGAGCTGCATCAAGTATGGTTTTGTCTGAGATATCAGTTTCAATACTTTCTAAAATATTTTTTCTTGTAGTATCAAGAGCATCTCGTAAAGACTCTACAATCACACTTCTCGTGATATCAATAAAATCAATATCTGTTTTTGCAAGCTCTAGAAGGTGATCTACCCCTGGCAGGTTTTTCAGCATTGCATGTTTGTCAGAATGTGTCATTTTTTACCTCTGCTAATGCTCTATATCAGCATCATTGATTCCATTTATGGGGATTGCATCAATCAGCTCAGGAATATCTGCCATTGTAAGTCCGAGATGATCAAGGGCATTTTCAAAGTTTTTTGTCTGCATCTTTTCAAGATCAAACCCTGTATAAAATTTTTCCATGATAAGATCTGCAAGATAGACAATATAGGTAAGGTGTTTGTGCTTTTCTGCTTTTTGGGGTGTATGATGGAATTGAATTATTTCAGACAATCCATCCGGGAAATTCCATTTTTTTGCAAGAAATGCCCCTGCTGCACAATGGGTGATTCCCATGGATTTTTTTTCAGCACTTAAAAAATTCTCATTTTTTTGACTCAGCTGCCTAAAGAAATAGGGGGCACGATCTGCAATATATTGATCAAGGATAACCTTGCCAATATCATGAAGCAGTCCTGCTGTGTATGCTGATTCTATTGAAGGCAGCTTGGATTTTTCTGTGATTTTCTCACATAGGGTTGCCACTCCCACAGCATGGTAAAAAAGTCCTCCTTTGCACAGAGAATAACCAGATGTACCTGTCTGGGCAAAATAATCATTCACAGCAGCTGTGATTACTGATTTGATCAGCATGTTCTCTCCAAGAAGAAGAACAGCATCTTTTAATGATTCAATTTTTATTGGGCCTGCAAAAAAAGCGGAATTGCACAGTTTTAAAACCTTTCCTGCAAGAACCTGATCCTGGGAAAGCTCTTTGGTGATCTGTGTCATATCATGTTGACCCGATTGAAACATTCTCAAGATTTTTAAGGCAGTCTGGGGAATAGGTTTGAGTTTGTCAATTGTTTTAAGAATATCCTCCCGGGAGGGCATGGCAGCCTTTTCCTGTGATTTGGTATCATCTTCAAAAATCGGGCTGATGTGCGTTTTGCCTGATCCCATATCAAGTTCAAGCGTGCAGGTAAAAAAACCACCGGTTTCAGATTTAATGGTTTTAATTTTAGAATCCTTAAGTATGGATACCGTAACCTCTGAAGATCTTCCACCAATATCAAGGTTTATATCCTGCTGGCTCACAGGACCTACAAGAGCACCACCCGCAATACTTGCCTTTAAGTTTTCCGGCAAAGCTCCAAGCGCAATCAGTTTGTTGATAAGTATGGGAACTCCTGTAGAGGCATATTTTTCTGGGAACTCAACACTGTCAGTGGATGGAGGTTCCGGCAGCAGAATATGAATCATACCGCCGATTTTTGTTGATTCATCGTAAAGAGCAAGTCCGACACATGTCCCAAGATATGCCTGCAATACATCACGCTCTGCTCTGCCTGCCTGCATCTGACCGGCTACAATATGCTTTGTTCTATGATAATTCATTAATAAAAAGTTTTTTTATCTCTATTGATATAAAAGTAGTATTAGATATCATTAAATGTACAAATGTTTCAACAATTATCTTGAGATTCTTGAATAATGGCAGGTCTCTTATACTCTGATTTTTTCTAATTATTTGCTTTATAATAACCTGTGGAATGATGTTTGCCTGGAAGGAGCCT
>JBDLIV010000081.1:0-7339 GCA_039714675.1 Thermodesulfobacteriota bacterium | reverse complement strand
CCGCATGTATCAAAATATCGGGCAAAGAGGGAAACCTTTTTGCCCTTTTTGTATTGGAAACTAGAGTAAATGAAAACATTCTTGTTTTATGATATTGAGACCAGCGGTTTAAATCCGGCCTTTGATCAGGTTTTAACATTTGCAAGTATTAGAACTGATCTTGAATTGAATGAAATTGAGAGAACAACAATTACCATTTGTCTTCGCAGGGATATTGTTCCCTCTCCAAAGGCATTTTTAACCCATGGTTTAACCTTTCATGAATTAGAGCATGGTATCAGTGAATATAAAGCTGCACAACAAATTCATAAAATATTAAACCAGCCTGGAACCATAAGCCTTGGATATAATTCACTGGGGTTTGATGATGAATTTTTAAGGTTTTTATTTTATCGTAATCTTTTAGATCCCTATACCCATCAATATAGTAATGGGTGTTCCAGAATGGACATTCTGCCCATTACTACTCTCTTTAAAATATTTCATCCTGAGATTTTGAAATGGCCCAGTGTTGACGGCAAATCAAGCTTAAAGCTTGAATTAATTTCCCGGGAAAACAGTTTTAAAATATCAGGCAAAGCCCATGAAGCAATGAGCGATGTTGAAGCTGTTATTGAACTTGCAAAAATCATGTTTCAGAAAAAAGATATCTGGACATATTGCCTTGATTTTTTTAATAAATCTAAGGATGAAGTAAGAATAAACAGTATTAAAGAGGATTTTCAAGTTGATCAAAAATTGTTTAAAATATGCCTTATGCTGTCAACCTCATTTGGTTCTGACAGCAATTATATGGCACCTGTAATCCATATTGGCCAGTCTATCCCATATAAAAATCAGACTCTATGGCTGCGGCTTGATCTCGATGATATCCCATGTATTAATTTTGACATTGATTTTAAAGATACCTTTGTAATAAGAAAACGACCCGCAGATGCTTTGATTGTATTACCTTCTCTTGAAAGATTCTGGAATAAAATGTCTCCAACTTTACAGGAATCAGTTAAAAGCAATATGGAGAAAATCATACAGCAAAAGCAACGATTTTTTGAATTTATCCAGTATCATCAAGAGTATAAATATCCGTTTATACCAGATCTTGATCCAGATGCAGCACTTTATCAGGATGGCTTTTTCTCTTTTCAGGAGAAAAAAGAGAGTAATATATTTCATAAATTTCTTAAAAATTTAAAATTTGATTACCAGGCATATGAAATTTTAGATAAAATGAAAAGCCCGAGAATAAAAGCTCTTGCAAGTAGAATTCTTTACAGGAATTTTAAAAATAAAAAATGGCAGATCAAAGAGGTAGACAACTCTTTAAGTTTGAACAAGCTAAGATCATATTTAAAAGAAGATCAGATCATTGGCTATAAAAATGATATAAAATTTAATTGCAAGCAGGGATTACAGGAATTGCAGGAATTAGAACATGAGATTGTAAATCCAGACAGAGAGACAAAAAAAATGTTTTACTGGATTAAAGATTATATAAAAAACTTATAAACTTATTCTCCTGAGTCTTTTTAACTCATCAACCTGGGCATCATGGATAAATTTGTTTAAAATATTTTCACTAATTGTTTCAAGGTCTAAAATTTTAACACCCATTAAAGAGTGTGTGGATGAGTAATCAGATTCAATTCTTATAATTTTAATTTTTAGTTTTAATTTTTTTGTTGGTTGGTCCTGATCTATTCTGATCAACACAAGCCCTATTTCAATCTCTTTGTTTTTTTTTATTGAACTTAAAAGATTTGTTTCGTTGCCTCTTTTTTTCGGGATTTTTAAACCTAATCCTGTAAGGGATATATCCCGGATTGAAAAATCAAGCGAAGTTAAATACTCCATCTTGCCATAAAAGATTTTTCCCTTTATGGTGTATTTTTTGCTTAAAGGTAATCGATATGCAGATCTTATATTGGTCTCTGTTACAGGTGATTCATATTTCAGAACTACAGCAGAAACATTTGGTTTATTGGCAGGCTGATATTTATCAATTATTCTAAATTGAACACACTTTACACCAACCCTCAGTTTCCTTTTTTCATCATGAATAATGGTGGTTATGTGCAGCTCTTTGAATCGAGTATCTTTTGAGAATGGTGTCAGAGGCTGGGCTATGGTAACCTCTTTACCTTTTAGATCAACGTCAAAAATAATTGATGATATGGAATAGGGTGCCAGAGAATTTATATTGAAAACCATATCTACCTCGGCAGAAGGCAGGAATATATTATCCATATCAAAGGTCATGGCACAAAATTTCAGGCAGTATTTGCGTGTTCAAATACTGCCTGAATTAATTGATTTTTCTTTTTTTTTATTGCACTGCTTCTTTTAAAGCTTTTCCAGGAACAAATTTTGGAACGTTTCTTGCTGGGATATTAATTTCTTTGCCTGTTTGAGGATTGCGTCCTTTTCTGGCTTTTCGATTAGCTGTTTTAAATGTTCCAAAGCCAACCAGTGTAACAGAATCTTTGTTAGCAAGAGCCCCAGTGATTGATTCGATTGTGGTGTTCACAGCAGCCTGAGCTTCTTTTTTACTGTTAAGGACTTCTGCTACTTTGTTGATTAAATCGCCTTTGTTCATCTTTTAACTCCTTTTTTTGGGTTTTAGAAATTACCATAGAAAAATGTTTTATTTAAACAATTCTCTAAAGTCAAATCATAAGTATTTACGGGTACGTTACGTCGTTGAGAAGTGCGTGTCAAGTATTTATTCACATTTTTTGCAAAAAAAGTTGCCAAAAAGTAATAAAATCATAAAAATTAAGAATTCAAAATTAAAAACTGCCAAAATACCATTGGATCAACTCTTTTCCATAAAAAATAAATAAAATTGCACCTGCAGATAAAAAAGGTCCAAAAGGAATTTTTAATTTTGTATCTTTTATTTTTGAGGAAAGCATGAGCAGAACTCCAAATATTGTTCCCAGCAAAGAACCTGCAAAAATAGTAAAAATCACTCCTTTAATTCCTGTTGCAGCTCCAATCATGGCAAGAAGCTTAATATCACCACCTCCCATACCTTCCTGCTTTTTTATAAGATAATATAAAAATGCCACTGCATATAAACTGCCGCCGCCAAGTAGAATGCCAAGTATTGTATCTTTAATAGTCATTTCAGGTAAAAAATAAAAAGAAGATGCAAATATAATAATCCCGGGAAGAGATATGATATCAGGAATAATTTGATGATCAAAATCAATAAATGAAATTGTTATCAAGGTGCTGATAAAGACAAACCAGTAAAAAAAGGAAGGGGTTAATCCGAATTTTAAAAAAAGAAGTAAAGCAAAGATCCCGGTTAATGCTTCAATCAAAGGATATCTTATTGATATCTTAATCTTACAGAATTTGCATTTGCCCATCAAAAAAACATAGCTTAAAATAGGAATATTTAGATAAAATGGAATAGCATTTTTGCAACTTGGGCAAAAGGATCCAGGGAAAATAATGGATCTATTTTCAGGAATTCTATAAATACAAACATTTAGAAAACTTCCAATACAAGAGCCAAACGCAAAAACAATCATTCCGGAACATAAAAGATAATCTGTCACCATCAACTCCACTTTTATTAAAATTTCTATTTCTCTTCTCTATTAAACGTTAAAAAAAAACTAAAAGGATATTGTAAAAGAGAAAATATGTTTTATTGTAAACTCATAAATATTAAAAAAAATCAGATTAATGTCAATCACTGAATGCAAAACTTAAACAATTAAAACTTTCATTCAGTTTTTTATATATGAATAAAGGAGAAAAATGGCTGAAGCAGACATTGATGATCTAATTGAAATAATAGAAAAAGAGAGCAACCTGGAGAATATTCCTACAACTCTTCCCATGATGCCGGTAAGAGATATTGTTGTATTTACTGATATGCTGCTGCCTCTGTTTGTTGGAAGAAAAAAATCCATTAAAGCAGTTGAAGAGAGTATTGAATATGATCGTTATATATTTTTAACAGTTCAAAAAGATTCTGAAGTGGAAAAACCAACAGATAAAGATGTTTATACAATAGGAACAGTTGGCAGAATCCAAAAGATGATAAAATTGCCCGATGGCAGAATCAAGGCGCTTGTTCAGGGAATAGCCAAAGCAAAGGTGAAGGAATATGTCAAAAAAAGGCCATTTTTTAAAGTTGAAATTGAATTTTTAAAAGACAGCGACCCTGAAGAACTCAATATTGAAGATGAAGCTTTAATGCGCAATGTTAAGGAAGCCAGTGAAAAATTATTGGCACTGAAAGGTGATTTTTCAGGGGATGTAGGGGATCTGTTGTCTCATATTGAATCCATGGGTAAACTTGCTGATCTTGTTGCCTCAAATCTGAATTTAAAGGTTGAGGATGCCCAGACCCTGCTTGAGATTACCGATGCAGCAAAACGTCTGAAAAAGGTTAATGATTTTCTGGCAAGAGAACTGGACCTTTCAACAGTCCAGGCCAAAATTCAGACAAATGTTAAAGATGAAATTTCCAGAAATCAGAGGGATTATTTTTTAAGAGAACAAGTCAAGGCTATTCACAGAGAGCTTGGTGATTCTGATGATAAACTTGCTGAATTAAAAGAGTATAGAGAAAAGATCAAAAAATGCAAGATGCCAAAGGATTGTGAAAAAGAAGCCAACAAACAGGTCAAACGTCTTGAACAGATGCATTCTGACTCTTCTGAAGCTTCAGTTATCCGAACTTATCTTGATTGTATTGTGGAACTGCCATGGAGTAAATCAACAAGAGATTACCTTGATATACCAAAGTCACAAGAAATTCTGGATGAAAATCATCTTGGTCTGAACAAGGTTAAAGAGAGGATTCTTGAGTATTTAAGTGTAAGAAAATTAAATCCCAAAAAAAAGGGACAGATCATCTGTTTTGTGGGCCCTCCCGGAGTTGGAAAGACTTCTCTTGGTCAGGCCATTGCCAAAGCCATGAAACGAAAATTTCACAGGCTTTCCCTTGGCGGTATCAGAGATGAGGCTGAAATCCGGGGACACAGAAGAACCTATATCGGCTCCATGCCGGGAAGGATTTTACAGGGTTTAAGGCAGTGCAATACAAACAATCCTGTGTTTATGCTGGATGAGATTGATAAACTTGGAAGTGATTTCAGGGGAGATCCTTCTTCAGCTCTTCTCGAGGCCCTTGATCCTGAACAGAACTTTGCATTTTCCGATCATTTTTTAAATATGCCCTTTGATCTCTCCAATGTGCTTTTTATTTTAACTGCAAATGTTTCTGATACTATTCCATCTGCTTTGCTGGATAGAATGGAAATAATAAGAATCACAGGTTATACAAGAGAGGAGAAAAAAGAGATTGCCCAAAAGCATCTTATGCCAAGGAAACTTAAAGATAACGGGCTTATCCGGAGATCTATCCATGTGAGCCCGGGAGCCATGCAATCCATTATTGCCGACTATACTCTTGAGGCCGGAGTAAGAGGACTTGAAAGAAACCTGGATAATATCTGCAGAAAGATAGCAAGGAAAATTGCAGAGGGTAAAAAAGGCAAATTTTCAATCACCAAGCAGAATCTTACAAAATATCTTGGACCGCCGCAATATATTTCAGAACTTGATCAGGAGGAGAGTCAGGTGGGCCTGGCAACAGGACTTGCATGGACTGAAGTTGGCGGAGAACAGCTTTATATTGAAGTTTCCCTCTACCTGGGAAAAGGAGAATTGCTGGTGACAGGTCAGATTGGTGATGTTATGCAGGAATCTGCAAGAGCGGCCCTTACATATACAAAAGCCAATGCTGAACAACTTGGTATAAAAAAAGAAGATATAGATAATAATGATATTCATATCCATGTGCCTGCAGGTGCTATCCCAAAAGATGGCCCTTCTGCAGGAATTGCCATTGCCTCGGCATTAATTTCTGCTTTTACCAATCAAAAGATTAAGAATAAAGTCGGAATGACAGGTGAAATCTCTTTGCGGGGAAGAGTTCTACCAATTGGTGGTCTTAAGGAAAAAGCCCTTGGTGCTCTGCGGGCAGGCATTGAACAGATCATAATTCCTGAAAAAAACAGGAAAGATTTATATGATATGCCAAAGGTTCTCAAGAAAAAAATCAAGTTTACATGTGTTAAGGATATCAGGCAGGTCTTGGAAATTGTCTTTGAAGGCAAAGCTGGAAAAAAGGTTAAATAGTTGAAACTCCTTTGTCTGAGTACTGCAGAGCAGGGATGCAGCCTTGCCATTACACAAAATGACAATATTGTCTGTGAAGAGTTCTGGACAGATAAATTGACCCATTCCAAGCGTGTTTTAATGATGATTGAGCATATGCTTGAAAAAAGGGCCTGTATGGAGCTTGATGATATAGATGGTTTTATTGCATCTAAAGGTCCTGGCAGTTTTACAGGGCTTCGCATCGGTATCAGTGTGATAAAAGGTATGGCCTGTGCCCTTGATAAACCAGCAGCAGGAGCTTCAAGCCTTGATGGTATCGCATATAGAGTTAAACACTCATCAATTCCAATTTGTGTGATGATGGATGCCAGAAGAGATGAAGTCTATTGTGCTATCTATCAATTTGATCAAGGCAGGTTGGTCTCAAAAACCAGGGAGATGGTTGCAAGTCCTGAAAAAGCCATTGAAATGACAAAGGGCGCAGCCTTGTTTGTTGGATCAGGTTCAAAGGTTTACAGAAATATTATTGAGCAAAAAGCTTACAAACCGATTATTGCACACAATTTCCAGGATCATGTCAGTGCTGCAGCTATGATCCAATCATTGTATACAAAAGATGGATTTTTGTATGATCCTGAAAATATTCTTAAGCCCAGTTATATCAGAAAATCAGATGCACAATTGCAGTTTGGAACAGCATGTTGACAAGTTGGTGGTTTTTTTGATAATATAGCCAAACTTATAGTTAAAAAATAATAGAAATATGGATAATTCAAAATGGCCGGCACGGACTGTTTTACCTGTTGCGCAACCCGGCCTGATATTTATTATAATAACCATCCTCTTTACAGGGATGCTTTTTTATTTTGGGTGGAGTCTTTTTGCCTGGATTTTTGTGGCAGTGACCCTGTTTGTCTGCTGGTTTTTCAGAGATCCTCACAGGGATATTCCTCAAGATGAAAAAAGTCTTATTTCTCCGGCTGACGGAAAAGTAATTGTTATTGAAAAATTAGAGCAGTGCGAATATCTGTCTGATCCATGTATTAAGGTTAGTATTTTCATGAACGTTTTTAATGTTCATGTGAATCGAGTTCCTTTTAATGGTGTTGTGCAAAAGGTTTTGTATAATCCGGGTAAATTTATGAATGCATCCTTTGACAAGGCTTCCATTCATAATGAGAGAAATGCATTG
>JBDLIV010000080.1:0-7452 GCA_039714675.1 Thermodesulfobacteriota bacterium | reverse complement strand
TTTTTGATTTAATATTGTCATGGCAGAAAGGACAATCTAAAATTATTTTCATTTGCCTCCTTAGATAAACACTGGATTGATCAGGTTAATGTCAGAGCTTTTTGAAAACAGATTCCAGTTCAGATGTTCAGGCTGGAGATTTTTTGGGACTTCAAAGCATGAACAGTGGAGATGGGAAGGTAATTGTGGATTCTTGTATGTATTGCACACTCTCGCAATAACTTCATTCTTTTTGACATTGTAACCTGGTTTTAATTTCTTTCCAGGAAAGATATGTGCGTATGCAAAAAGAATCTGCCTGTCTGAGGAGGTAATATCTTTACACTTTATCACAAGAGTCTTTGCCAGAAAATCATCACAGATATTTAAAAGTATCCCATCATCAATTGCAGGCACTTTGATGGAATCATCAAAACAGAAGATCTTATTTTGATCTGTTCTGTAAAATGCAATGTCTATCCCTTCATGAACAGAACTGCGAAGCCCAAAATCACCCCACCATTTATTCTGGCTTGAAAACAGCATTCCGCTTTGGAACAGCCATTGAACTTTGGAAGCCTTTGCAGAATCTGATACATTTCCCAGATCATTAATTCTGGAAATGGCTTCAAGATAATCTGAGAATTTGCTCATTACAGGATACCTTTGAATAATGTTCAATAATCAAAGGTTCTACAGGGCTTTAAGGGTAATTTTATGCCCCATAAGGTTTATATCTTCAATAACAGCTTTAACTTCCATGCTTTCTCCGAGAAGACCTTTTAAAATAAAGGTCGTTTCATCAACAGGACTTATTGCTGCTACATTTTCCATAATAAGTTCTTCATTATTGTCTTTTTTTAAATATACATTGGATTCACACATTTTATTTTCCCTTTTAAATATAAGGCAAGCAATATGTACGACCTGTTTTTACTTGCTGCCCAGGTTGTGAAATATGAGTATAGAGAAAGTTGTTGCAACTATCTATTTCAAATTTCATATTTTCTATTTTTAAATAATTTATAATCATACCTTGCATGGTGTCAATAAGAATGCAGTAATTAACTTGACTATGTATGAATAGAGTAATAAAAAAAGTGTTTGAGGAATATAAAAATTTATGGATAAAACTGAGTTATTAAAAAATCTGCTTGATCCCAAAAAAATTGCAGTGATAGGTGCATCAAACTCCAAGGAAAAAGTTGGGGGGATTGTCTTTAGAAGATTATTGGGTTCAAGACGGCGGCTGTTTCCTGTAAATCCAAAGGAGACAGTTATTGAAGGTCATAAAGTCAGTCATGATATACAATCTTTGCCGAAAGATATTGACCTTGCAATAATTACGATTTCTGCAAAAGCTTCTGTAAACGCTGTAGAGATGTGTATTAAAAAAAATATACAGAATTATATTATTGTTGCAGGCGGGTTTGCCGAGGTTGGAGATGCTGGTATTGAACTGGAAAACAGATTAAAACAGCTTGCAGCAGAGAATAATATCAATATTCTTGGACCCAACTCCCTTGGGATATTTCTGCCGGATGAAAATATTGATACTATCTTTGTTGAACACGGAGATAAAGCGCTGGATAGAAATGGCAGGGTTGCCTGTATCGTTCAAAGCGGATCTGTTGGTGTTGAAGCTCTTGGATATGCAGCTAATACAGGTTTTGGAATGAGAGCCTTTGTGGGTCTTGGTAATAAATGCGACCTTGATGAAATTGATTTTCTTCACTATTTTGCAAAGGATGAAAAGACTAATTGTCTTGGTTTTTACCTTGAAAATATTGAAAAGGGCAGGGATTTTTTACATCTTGCAAAAGAGGTTTCAAAAGAAAAACCAGTAGTAGTTTTAAAAGCAGGAAGAACAAAGACTGCTGTCAGTGCGGTAAGTTCCCATACAGGAAAGCTTGCAGGTTCTGATAATGTTATTAATGGCGCATTCAGACAATTCGGGATTCAGAGAGTTTTTGATGATGAAGAATTCTGCGATGCCACCAAAGTTCTTTCTATGCTGCCGGGAGCACCTGGAAATAGGGTTGCGGTCCTGACGGCAGCAGGCGGATACGGTGTCATGTGTACTGATTTTATTGAGAAAGAAGATAAGCGGGCAGCCTTAACAATGGCAGTGCTTTCTGACAACACAAAAAAAAATATAAAAGATTCTACATTCTCCTTCACTGCCTGTGAAAACCCGGTTGATATCACTGCAAGTGCAGATGATATGATGTTCTCTTTAAGTCTTGATGCCCTGATTGAAGATAGTGGGGTGGATATTATCATCTGCATTTCTTTTTTTGCTCCCCCTGGAATTACAGAAAATCTAATTGATATTATTGCCCAAAAAATTAAAAAATCTGATAAACCTGTGATTGTTTTTACAAAGTACGGACCTTTTACAGATAACAGCATAAAAAATCTGTATTATGCAGGAGTTGCAGCATACCCTTCTGTTGGCAGAGCCGTCAGAGCTGCAAGGTTTCTTGTTGAGAGAACAAAGATAACAAAACGGCTTGGGCTGGAGATATAAAAAAGTGAAAGATAATATAAAAATATGGTTTGACAGCCTTGCCAGTAAAAAAGATTCAATTGAAAAAAAACCAGATGAATTTGATGCAAAGAAACTTGTAAATATCTATTCAATCAAGACACCATATGGTAAAAGATTTGCTCCCAGGGAAATATTTAATATTGGCAAACTTGACAGTGAAAAACTCTTTTCCCCCTATGTATTAAAAGTGTGCTCTTCTGATATCCTGCATAAAACAGAGATGCAGGGTGTTTTGTTGAACATTGACAGGGAGAGTATAAAAGATAACTTTAAGACAATGCAAAGCCGTTTTCCTGATAAAAATATCCTTGTTGAAAGTCAAACTGATTTCATGGGTCCTGAATTTATTATAGGGATTATAAAAGATCCAGCACTCGGTCATGCTATCATGGTGGGCGCAGGTGGAGTTTTTACGGAAATTTATAAGGATACCTCTTTTCGGCTTGCTCCCTGCTCACTAAACGAGGCCATGGATATGATTGAAGAGCTTGTTTTATCCCCTATCTTTGATAATTTCAGAGGGATGGCTCTTGATAAGGAAAAATTAGCCGGGACAATTTTTCGCGTTTCAAAACTTGCCCATGATCTTGGTGATGAATTAAGCCAGCTTGATATCAATCCAATAGTGTTCTCCAAAGGCGAATGGGTCGCCCTTGATGTGAAAGTCGTGTTGGAGCAATAATTCTGTAATCACTATATTTATCTGTATCTGACCCAATAGTAAAAGCAGTGGAATAGAATATATACAAGTTATACTGAATTCATAATGCAAAAAGGATATAAAGTAAGATGTTTGATCTAATAAAAAAAATTATCGGTAGTGACAATGGCAAAGTAGAGACCACAGATAAGGATATGTTAGACGCTCATTTGGCATTAACCATACTGCTGCTTGAGGCAGCTTATGCAGATGGTGAGTGCAGTGGAGAAGAAAAAGAGCATCTTGTTGCAACACTTGTGACAAATTTTGGAATACCCAGGCAGGAAATTGATACCCTGCTCACTGATAAAGATAAAAAACAAAGAGAGTATGTGAGTCTTTTTCGCTATACTAATTTTATAAACGAAAATTTTTCAGCAAAGCAAAAGATAAACATAATGGAATCTGTATGGCGTATTATTTTGATAGACGATCACCTTGAAGCACATGAGGACCACTTTGCCCACAAACTTGCAAATCTTCTTCGCTTAAGCCATAGTGAGTTGATTGATGCCAAGCTGCGGGCAAGGAAACAGCTTTCATGAATTAATTAAGGTGCCACAAATTTTGAATTTTTTCTTGACTGCAAGCATTCATTTACCTATCCTACATTTCACCACAGAGATCACAGAGTTGTTTTCTGCGTCTTTTGTGGTGGTTTTGTTTGTTGATTGTAAAAGAAACTCGGTTATTTGAACACTATAAGAATTAGGTAATCCCATGAAAAAATTAATTTTGCTTTTAACACTATTCCTGCCCTTTACCGGGCTTGCAGACGAGTTGTCCACCGAAGAATCCTACCGTAATCCGTCGGCAGCAAAACCCAGTCATCAAGAAAAGCTGGCCGAAGACCCCACCAAGATTGTAACCAAGATCGGTATTGTCTACACGGATCATGCCTCCTTCAAAGCTTCTCTGGGTATTGGACCGGTGAGCAAGATCAACGCCATGATCAGCGAAGATGCTGACGAGTGGCGCATCGGCGGTTCCTACTTGTTCAATTTCGGCATTGTCAATGTTAATTTCGGCAAGACCGAATTTGAGCACGACGCGAGCCAGAGTAACTACTCCATCGGCACCTTTATCCCCTTGAATGTGTTTGGTTTTGCACCACTTGGCATCCAGATCTTTCCGACAATGGGATACACCTATAACGAAGGGGAGATAGCTGTGGATAACAAGTTCACGGATATCAGCAACGACTTTGTCATGATACCCTTGTCAAATCACGGTGGATATCTTGGTGCTTTTGCCCTGAAACCACTGAACAAACATTGGAACTTGATGGGATTCGGCGGTGGCTCCATAGGATCAGATGATTATTCCGGTTACTGGCTGGGAGGCGGAGCAGGTTATACAATCAATAAACGCAACTCGTTCAATATATTCGGATTTATTAGAGATAACAATTTTGGTGCGGAACAGAAGATTGGCGCCTCATATACCTACCAGTTTAACTGATGGCTGATTAATCAAATGCCCTCTGAGTTTTCTATTCTTTCCAGACATTGTCAACCAGATCGGGGCAAGATTTCAGTGTCACCTTACCAGGTTGCCAGCCGGAAGGTATTGCTTTGTTTTGGCAAAAAAAATAAAAAAGGCAGAATATTCAGCAGGCAGATAATTAATGGCACTTATCAATAAAAGTTAAAAATTAGAGTTTTATATGAAAATAATCAATGATAAAACCTACGGAGACTATCACATCCACTCTTCGACACTTTCAGATGGAATGAATTCAATAGATGAAATTGTAATTCAGGCCGGGAAATTAAAATATAAAGAAATTGCTATTACCGATCACAACCAGGAATATCTGAAAAGCTATGGTTTCAAAGCAAATACCCATTATAGTATAATCTCTTCTGGAAGATGGAAAAATATCCATAATGATGTTCATATTATTTTTGGTGTAGAAGCAGATTTGCTAAATGAAAATGGTGATATCTGTGACAAGATTCAAAATATTTCAACGAAATTTGTGATACTCTCTTCCCATCAGAAAATATATTCAGGAGATGCAAGCTTAATCAAAAAAGGATATCTAAACGCCATCAGCCGATATGGATCTGAAATAAAATTATTGGGGCATTTATGTTCTCAACAGTTTTCTGATTATTTAAGCACTGAAGATATCATTGAAATTGTTGTAGCCGCAAACAAAGCAGGAGTTTCTTTAGAATTCAACTGTGCAAACCTGGTGAATAATAAAACTTGTGAAAATAATTTAAAAGCAATGCTGTCGAGCTGTGAGTCTTTATATGTAAACAGTGATGCCCATACTCTTTATGAGTTTATTAATGTCAGGAATGAGGGTTTTAAGTATCTGAAATCCAATAATTATATATAAAATGTATAACCAATGATCATGCAGGTCTGAGTATTACGAAAAATGGTATGGTCTCCTATCTGCAATGATTTGCACTGTGGAAAACCCTTTTAATAAAGCTTTTCAAATTTTCCAGGATAATTTTTTGCCAGATCGACATAGAGCTGTTTTCCATAAGTCCAGAAATCCTTATGTTTTTGTTGGACATCACCAATAATCTTAAATGGAACTCCACCTGTAATCTTTTCATCTGGAATAGTGGTTTTCTGTGGCACTACACACCCTTCTGCAACTATAGACCAGGAGCCTATGACAACATCAAATCCAATAATAGAACCAATTCCGATAACAGCATGGGATTTGATTAGTTTACCATGAATAATAGCCCCATGTCCCACTGTCACACTCTTTTCCAACTCAAGAATTCCATTGGGTCTGATATGGAGAGTTGTATTCTCTTCTATGGCACTTCCTGAACCAATGATAATTTTTCCATAATCACCTCTGACAATAGCTCCATGACCGATATAGCAACTGTCGCCAATTGTAACATCACCAATCACCCTGGCTGAATCACTGATGTATACGTTTTTGCCAATTTGAGGAATTCTGTCATCATACCTGTAAACTGCCATTTATAAATTTCTCCTGTAATCTGTTTTTATTTTATCAGATTTATCAATGTATTCAACATCTGGTCTAGGTTTACCCGAAACAGGGCCCAAGACTTTTTGAGCTTGTTTAAGATTTTTAACTGCAATGCAGATGTGATCCATTCTGCTATTTTTCATTTAATCGCCTCTTTTGTCAGTGTTGAGATATTATATTTAATACCTGTTTTGCGATTTCAAATTCTTCATTAGTTGGTATCACCCACACCTGTAATCTACTGTTTTTGGAGTGAATGGAAAAAGGGGGTATCTTTTTTGAACTGTTTTTTTGCAGATCAATCTCAATGCCCATAAATGCAAGATTTTCACAAGCTTTTGCCCTTATAATATCATCATTTTCTCCAATGCCTGCTGTAAAAACCAGGGCATCAACAGACCCGAGCACAGCTGCATAAGCTCCAATATATTTTTTTATCTGAAAAGCAAACATATCAATGGCAAGCTTTGCTCTATCATTGCCTTTTTCAGAAGCTTCATGGATATCGCGCATATCATTGAGACCACTGATCCCTTTCAGACCGCTTTGACAGTTTAATGCCTTATCTACCTCTTTTATATCCATGCCGGCTTGTTCAACAAGGAATCCTGGAATGGCAGGATCCAAATCACCAGCTCTGGTTCCCATCATAATGCCTGACAGCGGAGTCATGCCCATGGAAGTATCTTTACATTTCCCTTTTTCAATGGCACACATGGAGCAGCCGTTTCCAAGGTGGATTGTAATCAGGTTCAGCTTAGCATTATCCTTTTCCATTAGTTCAGCTGTTTTGTCAGCAACATATTTGTGGGAAGTTCCGTGGAAACCATATTTCCGGATTTTAAATTTTGTATAGTATTCATAGGGCAGGGCATAGAGAAAGGCTTTTTCAGGCATGGTCTGATGAAATTGAGTATCAAAAACTGCAATATCAAGAGCATCGGGCAAAAGTTCCTGGCTGACTTCAATTCCAGTAAGATTGGCAGGATTATGCAAAGGCGCAAGGGAAAAGTTATCTCTGATAGCATTTTTGACTTTATTATCAATAACAACAGCAGTGCTGAATTCTTCGCCACCCTGGACAACGCGGTGGCCTACAGCATCTATCTGGCTGATATCATCAAGAGCTCCTGTTTCTGGATCAATGATCATGTTGATGGCAAAGTGCATTCCATGCTTATGATTTTTTATCTCCTGTTTTCTGACAAATTTTCTCTTTTGCCCCTTTGTAAATATGGTATGGGT
>JBDLIV010000079.1:0-7502 GCA_039714675.1 Thermodesulfobacteriota bacterium | reverse complement strand
TACAGCAGCAGGTTCAATTATAAGAAAAAACGAGTTAAAAAATGATCGTATTTTGCTGGGCGGGTCTTTTAAAGATATGTCCTTTCCAAGAGAATACTATATTTATAAAAATATTACTAATATTTTTAATAACAATATATATTATATAGCCGGACTTATTTCATTGAAATCGTGGTATAGATACATTCGTCCTCTTTTTATCTATGATAATTTTTCCAAGGCATTAATAAAAGGTATGCAGGAAACTCTTGATGATTGCATAAAAGAGAGAATATACCGCCTTAAAGATTTTTGTGAGAAATTAGAAATTTCTAAACAAACTCTTCTTGTACAAAATGCAGATAAAAAATCAAAATCAATTTTACTGCACAACAAAGCAATCAATCAATTTCAGCGTGCTGATAAAATTTTTAAAAAAGAATATGAAAAAAAGAGTTTAAATGAAACAGGTGAACAATTTATTAAAATTATTGAGGAAAAAATTGTCACTTATTCCAAAGATTATATAAAAATTATTCAGTGCCTAACGCCTGAAGAGTATGAAAAAGGCAGTAGATGGCTGTATGAAAAAGAAGAGTCCATTGTTGAACAATTGTTAATATGAGTGGAAGAAGACCATGGGAAAACTTTTTGGAACTGACGGAATCAGAGGTGTTGCAAACCAATACCCCATAACCTGTGAACTTGCCCTGAAAGTTGGCCAAGCTGTTGGAATCTTTTCCCAAAATAATGGCTTTGGTGAAATTATTATTGGAAAAGACACTCGTGTTTCCGGAGCTATGCTTGAATCTGCTCTTGCAGCAGGCGTTGCCTCAACAGGTATTGATGTAAGGCTTGCAGGCGTCATACCAACTCCAGGAGTTGCATATCTATGTTCTGCTGATAAAAATATTGGTGCAGGAATAGTTGTCTCTGCTTCCCATAATCCATACCAGGATAATGGAATTAAAATTTTTAAACATGGAGGCGTTAAGCTTTCAGATAAAGAAGAAAATCAGATCGAAGATTATATTTTGAACTCAAAATATATTTCACAAAAAAAAATTGGAACAATCAGAAAAATTCCTGACAGTATAAAACAGTATTCGAAATTTTTATTAGACTCTTTTTCTTTTAATCAATTGGATAAAAAATTGAGCCTAATCATTGACTGCTCAAACGGGGCAGCGTCAAAAGCTGCACATATGGTTTTTAATGATAAATTTTTTAATGTTGAGTTTATCCATGATACTCCTGATGGTAAAAATATTAACTTAAACTGCGGGTCACAGCATATACAGGATCTTCAGGAAATGGTTCTAAAAAATCAAGCTGATATCGGGCTTGCTTTTGATGGTGATGCGGACCGGCTGATTGTTGTGGATGAACTTGGTAATGAAATTTCAGGTGATTGTATTCTCGCTGTCTGCGCTGAACATGCTAAAAAGAGTGAAAAGTTGCCAAACAATATAGTTGTAAGTACAATCATGAGTAACATAGGATTAACAAAAGCACTTGATAACATTGGTATTAGGCATATTAAATCCGATGTAGGAGATCGAAAAGTGCTTGAGGAGATGAAAAAATCAGGTGCGGTGATGGGCGGTGAAGACTCAGGGCATATGATTTTTCTTGATTGCCATACTACAGGAGATGGTATGCTTTCAGCATTGAAACTTCTTGAAGTTATGATGGAATCAGATCAATCTATTTCAGAGCTTGCATCAATTATGACTCAGTTCCCACAGGTATTAATGAATGTTGAAGTTAATGAATCAAGACCTGATTTTATGAAAGTAGAAGATATTGCATATACAATAAAACTCGTTGAACAAAAACTTGGGAATAAGGGCAGGGTGCTGATTCGCTATTCTGGAACACAACCACTGCTTCGAGTAATGGTTGAAGGACCAGATCAGGCTGTTGTTGAAAAATATTGCAGTGACATATGCGAAAGTATTAAAAAAAATTTATAAAAACTGAAAAATAAAAGCCACAAAGTTTTTTAATATCCTTTGTGGCTTTTTTAGACCTACTCACATCTAATATATTATATTTTAATCTCTGTTTCCACCAAAAATCATAAGCATCATTATAAAAAGATTTATAAAATCAAGATATAGTGTAAGAGCACCCATTAAAGCGCCTTTTCTAATCATTGCACCAGAAGCATTATCCGGAATTGTAACAGACATGTTTTTTAGTTTTTGTGTATCATAGGCAGTAAGTCCGATAAATACAATTACACCAATATAGGATATAATCATCTGCATGGCAGAACTTTGAATAAAAATATTTATAATTGAGGCAATAATTATTCCTATAAGTCCCATAATCATGAATCCGCCAAGTGAAGTGAGATCTTTTTTAGTAACCATACCATATACACTGCAGACCAGAAAAGTTAAAGCACATATCATAAATGTAGAGACAATTGATGTGGATGTATAAGCAAGAAAAATAAAGGAGAGGGTTATACCATTCAAAATCGAATAAATTGTAAAAAGTGCCGTAGCGGTTGTTGCTTTAATTTTTTGAATTCTGGAACTTAAGAAATATACAAATCCAAGTTCTGCAAAAATAAGCATCATGATTAAACCAGGTGTTCCATAAATCAACTGTACCATGGTTTCATTATGAGAGACGTAATATGCTGTAAAGCCTGTCAAAGCGAGTGCAATTGCCATCCAATTATATACGCTTCTAATAAAAGTATTTGTTTTAACAAGAACCTGGCTTTGTGATAAAGAAGAAAATTCCATTTCAATCCTCCAAAAAAAATTATTAATTAAGATGTAATATAACACGAAAGGGTGGAAATTCAAGGTTATAATTTGGTTAAGTTTCGGAATAAAGCCTGATTTGATCTATATTATAAAAAGTTTACATAATATATATTATCAGACATTAGATAAATCCAGCAAGATTGACAATGTTAAATTGTTAATCTTGTTTGTACAACTAAAGCAAGATTTGTTTGTTGATACAAAATAAATTCATTGTTAAAATTACAGCTTTGTTTTATATAAATCAGGTTGAAGGAAATTTGGATTTAATTTTAAAAAAATGACAGAAAAACAAAGTAGACAAATTTATACAGTTTCAAAACTGACAAAAGAAATTAAATCTTTATTGGAAGAGAGATATCCTTTTATATGGATAGCAGGTGAAATTTCTAACTATGCTGTTCCTGGTTCAGGCCACTCCTATTTTACTTTAAAAGATAATAATGCTGTCATTAGCTGTGTAATGTTTAAAAATCAAAAATCAGGACTTAAGTTTGATCTTGAAAATGGTTTAAAAATTTTTGGCATGGCAAGACTTAGTCTTTACGAACCAAGAGGATCTTATCAACTTATTTTTGAACATCTTGAACCAGAAGGTGCAGGTTCTAGTCAAATTGCTTTTGAACAACTTAAAAAAAAATTATCTGCTCAAGGTCTTTTTGATGATAAATATAAAAAACCAATTCCATTTTTACCTTTGCAAATCAGTATAATTACTTCCGGGACCGGTGCAGCAGTCAGGGATATTGTTAATATTTCCCAAAGACGTTTTCCAAATTGTCCTCTTGAAGTAATTTCAGTTAAAGTTCAAGGTGAAAAAGCAGAAAATGAAATCTGCAATGCAATAAACTTTGTTAACCAAAATAATAAATCGGATAAAAAATCAGATTTAATTATTCTTGCCCGTGGTGGCGGCTCATTGGAAGATCTTGCAGTTTTTAACTTAGAATCCATTGCCAATGCAATCTTTGAATCTGATATACCTGTTATTACAGGAATTGGTCATGAGACTGATTTTACCATAGCTGATTTTACAGCTGATTTAAGAGCTCCCACTCCTTCTGCTGCTGCAGAACTTGCCCTGCCTGATAAAAAAGCTTTATTGCAGGAGGTTATCATTTTCAAAGAGAGTTTGAATATCTCTTTTAAAAAGAGATTTAAAAGATTACATGACAGAGTTCTTGATTTGCAGTCAAGATTAAAAACTCCCCAGACAATTATTTATGATAACCGCTTCAGGCTTGAAGATTATGGTTCAAGGTTAAACAATATTATAAAACAATATTTACAAAAAAACAGGGATAAATTTTTCTATCTTACGGACAAACTCAATTCTCTTAATCCTGAATCCATCTTAAAAAGAGGATATAGTATTTCAAGATTTGTTTTTGACAAAAAAGTGATTATTAATTCAAATAGTGTTAAACAAAATGATCAAATAGAGGTAATTCTTTCCAAAGGAAGGTTGATTACAAAGGTGGAAAAGATTAATGGCTAAGAAAAAAACATTTGAAACAGCTTTAAGTGAACTTGAAAAAATTGTTAAACAGATGGAGTCAGGTGATCTTTGTCTTGAAGATGCAGTTAAAAAATATGAGGCTGGTATAAAGCAATCAAATTACTGCCTGGATCTTCTCGATAAAACAGAAAAAAAGATTTCAATGTTGACTGTGGATAAAAACGGTATTGTAAAAAAAGAGTTATTTAAAGATCAATAATATGGAATTTAATCTACAGCAATATTTAGAGCAAAACCGGAAACTGGTTAACCAGTATCTAAAACTAATTTTAGAACAATTTTCTTCAAAGCAGGAACTTATTTCTGCAATGAATCATTCCCTTATGGCCAAAGGAAAAAGATTGCGCCCTATTCTCTCAATTGCCGCAGCACAGGCATGTAACAAAGATTTTCTTCCTGCCCTGCCCGCCTGCTGTGCCATTGAAATGATTCATACATACTCTCTGATTCATGATGATTTACCAGCCATGGATGATGACGATTTACGACGTGGCCTGCCAACCTGTCATAAAAAATTCAGTGAAGCCACTGCTATTCTTGCAGGTGATGCTCTTTTAACCCATGCATTTAATATTATTTCAAGTCCAGAACCTTTTTTTAAAATATATCCAGACAACCGCACAAGACTTTTATTAATTTCAAAAATATCTCAAGCAGCTGGAAGCCAGGGAATGGTTGAAGGACAAATGATGGATATGAAATCTTTTCAAAACAGACAAAAGAAAGACTTAGCCCATCTTGAAAAAATACACTCTCTTAAAACAGGTAAAATGATAACACTAAGCGTTGAAGCTGGTGCTATTAGTATAGGAGCTGATCCTGAGATTATTAAACAATTGCTTATCTATGCTGATAAGATCGGCCTTGCATTTCAAGTTGCAGATGATATTTTAAATATTGAAGGAGACCCAAAAAAAATGGGAAAAGCTGCTGGATCTGATATTTTAAATGATAAAATGACTTTTCCTGCAATAATTGGTCTTGATGAATCAAAAAAATATGCAAAAGAACTTGTGGGTGAAGCTATTGAAGCTATAACAGGATTTGATGAGTCTGCAAGCCCCTTAAGATCAATCGCCAACTACATTATTAACAGAGACCATTGAAAGGCTGATATATTTTGACACTTCTTGATAAGATAAAAACATCCTCAGATATTAAACAGCTTTCCAGAGATGACCTAACAACCCTTGCTAAACAGATTAGAGAAAGAATTATTGAAGTGGTTTCAAAAAATGGCGGTCATCTTGCCTCAAGTCTGGGAGCAGTGGAATTAACCCTGGCCATTCATTATGTTTTTGATTTGCCTAAGGATACATTAATCTGGGATGTTGGACATCAATCCTATGCCCATAAGATTTTAACCGGGAGGAATGACACATTTGACACTCTTCGGCAATACAAAGGCTTATCTGGATTTTCAAAAATTAAAGAGAGTCCCTATGACGGATTCACTGTTGGCCATTCCTCAACTTCAATTTCAGCAGGACTTGGGATATGCTATGCAAAACATTTAAACAAAGATGACTACAATGTCATATCTGTTATAGGTGATGGTTCCATGACTGCCGGGCTTGCTTATGAAGGTTTAAACCAGACCGGAGATCTTAAAAAGAATCTCATTGTTATTTTAAATGATAACGAGATGTCAATCTCTCCCAACGTTGGGGCATTGTCTTCTCTTTTAAGCCGTACTTTTTCCGCTAAATATCTTCAAAATATGAGAAACCGGTTGGGTGCTTTTTTTAAATCTTTACCAAAAATTGGTGATGATATTTACAATATTCTCAAACGCTCTGAAGAGTCATTCAAAACTTTTGTTACACCGGGTATGTTATTTGAAGCCTTTAATTTTGATTATTTCGGGCCCATTGACGGGCATAATTTAGATCATTTAATTGATATATTAAAAAATATCAAAAACCATCACGATCCTGTTCTTTTGCATGTGACAACAAAAAAAGGCAAGGGTTATGAACCTGCTGAAAAAAATCCAGTCTATTTTCATGGAGTAGGTAAATTTGCAATAGAAACAGGTAAATCTGAAAAAAAAACCAATGGAATCCCAAGTTATACCCAAATCTTTGGTTCTCAAATGGTAAAATTTGCAAAAGAGAGTGATAAAATTGTTGCAGTAACTGCTGCTATGCCTGAAGGTACAGGATTAATTGAATTTTCAAAAACTTATCCAGACAGATTTTTTGATGTTGGTATTGCTGAGCAGCATGCTGTGACATTTTCTGCAGGTCTTGCAAGCAAGGGATTAAAACCTGTTGTTGCTATTTATTCCACCTTTTTACAAAGAGCATTTGATCAAATACTTCACGATGTCTGTATTGACAGCCATCCAGTTGTCTTTGCCATTGATCGTGGTGGTATTGTAGGAGAGGACGGTCCTACCCATCATGGTCTTTTTGACTATTCATATCTTCGCTGTATGCCAAATATGACAATCATGGCACCAAAGGATGAAAATGAACTTGCAAAAATGCTATTTACTGCTGTCAATCATGACGGACCTGTTGCCTTAAGATACCCGAGGGGCATTGGAACTGGAGTCAAGCTTGAAGACAATCCAGAACCTTTGGAGATAGGTAGAGCAGAAGTGATTAAACAAGGTGATGATATTTTAATCATTGCCATTGGAAAATCTGTATGTGAAGCTATAAAAGCAGGTAAAGTATTACAAGATCAGGGCATCAATGCAACTATTATAAATGCCAGATTTGTCAAACCTCTTGACACTGAACTGCTTGTTAAATATGCATTAAAAATTAGAAAAATAATTACTGTGGAAGAGCATGTACTTGATGGAGGGTTTGGGTCTGCTGTACTTGAAATGCTCATTGATAATGATGTTACCAATATTTGTCTTAAAAGAGTTGGTATTAAAAACACTTTTGTTGAGCATGGTCCCCAGGACATTTTAAAACACGATTATGAAATCGACAGTCAGGCTGTTATAAAGACTGCAATAAAATTACATGGCACTCTTTGTGAGTAACAGACTGAAAAACAGATCCAGACTTGATATTCTAATTGTTGAAAAGGGATTTATTAAATCCAGACAACGGGCAAAAACTGTTATCATGGCGGGCAAGGTGCTTGTGGATGACAATCCTGTGGACAAACCTGGAACTTTAGTTAAAAATGATGCAAAAATTATTGTAAAGATTGATGATAATCCATTTGTCAGCAGAGGCGGATTAAAACTTGAA
>JBDLIV010000078.1:0-7550 GCA_039714675.1 Thermodesulfobacteriota bacterium | reverse complement strand
AGATCATCATTACCTCCTTGTTTTTATAGAAAAAACAGATAGATAATGACTTTTATAACTACTTCAGTCAAATCTCATTTCGTTACGTACAGATTATCCGAAGGTGGAGTATTCAACTAACCAGATTATCAAAGATACCAAAAGTAAGTTTCAGTAAAATTTTAACAAAAGAATCTCTATTTCAGCAGCCCCGCCGCAAAGCTGCCACAGCACCAAATATTTTTAAGACAGGGAATCATTATTTTAAGAATCTCAATAAACATCAAAGGCCATCCTCTTTCTCCATCTCAGAACCATATTTTTTTAAAATATTATCAGAATATTCAATAAAAAGATCACAGGAGTTGATTGTATGCGTGAAATATTTGTCTCGAAGCTCAATAAAAGTTGTATCCCACATCCCAGGCGGCTTTTTCCCATGAAAAATAAAACCTGTACCTCCCAGCCTTTCCGCAAACTTTTCTGCTCGGTGCGCATGCCTTAGATGTGGATTTAACTGCTGGCTTCGAAAAACAAAACCATGGCAAATCCTACACTCAAATTGTCCATTTGGCCCATGATAAAGAGAATTGCGTCTTGAATCGCATTGTGGACAAAGTAGATATTGCCGTTGCCCGCCGTAATGTGGTGAGATGCTTGTTATTTGGACTGTTTGCTGCTGTATATGGCCGTTAAAGCGATAATCAAGACTGAGTATGTCTTCTGCTGCACTGATAAAAATTAAACCTATTTTTCTTCCGTTTACTGAGTACGTTGTTGAAGAAATGTTACCGGGTTTCAGGCAGTCTCGCTTTTTTAAGTCGAGGATATTAATGGAAATTTGATTTTCTACAACTTTTTTGACTTCATCTGATTTGTATCTTCTGCCTGATCCGAGTGAACCCATTTTTGTAAGTCTCCGTGTTTTATCGAAATATTTAAGATATTATATCATGGTTTGCTTTAAAATAGGAGTTTAAAACAAAGGTTAAAAAGCTGAATGTGTTGAAATTAAGGCTTAATCCCAAAATATATATGTAAAAATATTGTTAATAACATTTATCATTTTTCATATAGAATCACTTTGAGTACTTTAAAAAAGGTGGACAGGAGGTGGACAAAAACACCTTACAAACAAAAAAGACTTTCAATGATAATCACCGAAAGCCTCTTTATTGTTGTGGTGCCCAGGAACAGAATCGAACTGCTGACACGGGGATTTTCAGTCCCCTGCTCTACCGACTGAGCTACCTGGGCTCAAACAACATCAGGCTTTATATGTTTTTTCGATATCTATGTCAAGAAAAATATTAAAAATGTGTTTGAAACGTCTATATTTTCATATATCACCAAAGAGGTGTTGAATAAGAGTACAGGATGCAATAGAAGCTGTTTCAGCCCTTAAAATTCTGGGTCCAAGACTATAGGATAAAAAGCCTTTTTCTTTTGCCATTAATATCTCTTTTTTTGAAAACCCGCCTTCAGGTCCTATTAATATGATTATTTTTTTTGAGGAGACACTGTTTTGTAAAGTTTTAATTTTCTGGTTTGATTTTTCCCAGAATGCAATTTTTAAATCATGGTTTTCAGATTTTTTAATAAGGGTTTCAAAACTCAAGGGTTCTGATATGTCAGGGAGACAACTTCTATTACACTGTTTTAATGATTCTTTTGCAATGCTTTCCCATCTTTTTTTACGTTTCTCCATTTTTTTTATATCTGGAGAGGGAACAGATCTTTCACAAAAAAATGGCATCCATTTTTGTACACCAAGTTGTGTTATGTGTTTTATTACAAAATCCATTTTTTTATCTTTAAGCATGCCGGAACACAGGGTGATATCAATGAATGATTCAGTAAGAGAATCAGATTTTTCAATAATTTCAATTTCTATATTCTCTGGTGCGGCATTAAGAATTATCGAGTTGTAGTCTTTGCCTCTCCCATCTGTGATTGCAATATTGTCGCCTTTTTTTTTTCTGAGAACTTTAAAGATATGTTTTGCATCTTGCCCAATGACACAGGCCTTTGATGGTAAAGTTTCAATTTCTGGAATAATAAATTTTTGCATCATATGTTTTTTAAAATAAAGGAGCTAAATTGTAAATGCCTTTTTTGTATCTCTTTAAGAGTGTGTTTCGTAAAATAGTTGACACTTTGATTTTGCTTTGATATTTTTTATTCGCAAAGGATATGGAAAGGACAAAAGTTTTAAAAATTCAATAAAGTGAGGTCAAGGATATGACAGATTTGGATGATGATAATATTATCGAACTGACAGATATTGCAAAAAAAGATTCTGATCTGTCTACTGATGACGATGTGATTGAATTGACTGATGTTGCTGAAGATGAAATTACCGACCTTGATCTTGATATAAGTGATTCTGAAGATGTTGAACAGATAGCTGATGGATTTACCGATGACTTTTTGGAAGATGATGATGTTGAAAATGACTCAGATGATGATGAGTTGAGAGATGTTGATAAGATTGATGATGTAGTAAATATTATGACGGACGAACCTGAGAGTGAACCAGAGTTAGAAAAGGTTGCGTCCGATGATTTTAATATTGACCAGGAGCAGATAGAGACTATTTTGGAACGGATAATTGAAAAAAAGTTTGCCGGCAAAATAGAGAGCATTCTGTATGAGGTCATGGAAAGTGTGATTGAAAAGCAAATTCTTGAAATTAAGGAAAGTTTGCAAAAAGACCTTGAATAGATCGGTAATAACTGACTTTAAGGCAGATTAAATATAATAATTTTAATATGACAAAATTTACAGGGGTTCTTATAAAAGATCCCCTTTTTCATTACTAAAGCAGGAGTTGATATATATGGGTTTGGATTCTCTGAACAAAGGATATGAGCCAACAGGCATAGAGAAAAAATGGTATAAATTCTGGCTTGATAACGGTTTTTTCAAAGCTGAAGATAAGAGTGATAAAAAAACTTTTTCCATAGTTATTCCACCTCCAAATGTTACTGGAGTGCTTCACATGGGACATGCCTTGAATAATGTCATTCAGGATATCATGTGTAGATATCAAAGGCTTTGCGGTGTCAATGTTCTATGGATGCCGGGAACAGATCATGCCGGGATTGCAACCCAGAATGTTGTTGAAAGAGATCTTGCTAAAAAAGGTTTGACAAGGGATCAACTTGGCAGAGAAGAGTTTATAGAACAGGTCTGGAAATGGCGTGAGAAATCCGGTGGAGCCATTATTAATCAGCTTAAAAGACTTGGTGCATCCTGTGACTGGGACCGTGAGCGTTTTACAATGGATGAGGGCCTTTCCGATGCTGTCAGAAAAGTATTTGTAAGACTTTATAAAGAAGGACTGATTTATCAGGGTCAGTATATTATCAACTGGTGTCCAAGGTGTAAAACAGCTCTTGCTGATCTTGAAGTGGAATATGAAGAGAAAGATGCATACCTCTATTATATAAAATATCCCTTTGTGAATAAGAAAAAGGGGCTTACAGTTGCCACCACAAGGCCTGAAACCATGTTTGGAGATACAGCAGTTGCTGTAAACCCGGATGATGAGCGGTTCAAGGATCTTAAAGAGAAAGAGGTGCTTCTTCCTTTGACAGAGAGGAAGATTCCGATTATTCAAGATAATTATGTGGATACCGGGTTTGGAACCGGTGCCCTTAAGGTTACCCCTGCCCATGATCCTAATGATTTTCATCTTGGAGAAAAACATGGGTTGGAAAAATTAAAAGTTATTGATGATGACGGTATCATGCTTGAAGGTGCAGGTCAGTTTAAAGGTCTGGACCGATTTGAATGCAGGGAGAAAGCTGTTAAAGCTTTAACTGACCAGGGCCTGCTCGTTAAAAAAGAACCACTGAAACATAGTGTTGGTAATTGCTATAGATGCAGGACAGTTGTTGAGCCTTCTATTTCAAAACAGTGGTTTGTCAAAGTCGCTCCCCTTGCAAAAAAAGCTTCTGATGCTGTAAAAAATGGACAAACCAGGATTATCCCTGATAACTGGTCAAAGACCTATTTTGAATGGATGGATAATATCCGGGACTGGTGTATCTCACGCCAAATATGGTGGGGTCATAGAATCCCTGTATGGACATGTTCTGACTGCAGTGAAATAATTGTTGAGGAGACAGATCCAGAGGTATGTCCTTCCTGTGGATCAAAACAGATTATTCAGGAGACCGATGTTCTGGATACCTGGTTTTCAAGCGCACTCTGGCCTTTTTCAACCATGGGATGGCCGGAAAACACAGATCTTTTAAAAACCTTTTATCCCACCAATGTCCTTGTGACAGGATTTGATATCCTCTTTTTCTGGGTAGCCAGGATGATGATGATGGGAGTTCATTTCATGGATGAAGTCCCTTTTAATGATGTTTATATCCATGCCCTTGTAAGAGATGAGCATGGGAAAAAAATGAGTAAATCAAAGGGTAATGTCATTGATCCTTTAAAAGTAATTGATGAATATGGAGCAGATGCTTTCAGGTTTACACTTTCAGCTTTTGCAGCCCAGGGGCGTGATGTTAAAATGTCGGAATCCAGGGTGGAAGGATACAGGCATTTTGTCAACAAGCTTTGGAATGCATCAAGATTTGCTCTCATGCATATTACTTCAAAAGATACAAAGATTGATTATAAAAAATTATCCCTTGCAGAAAAATGGATACTTTCAAGAAGTGCTCATACATCTTTACTTGTCAAACAGGGCATTGAAAACTATAAATTTAATGAAGCTGCATCTGCAGTTTATAAATTTGTATGGCATGAGTTCTGTGACTGGTTTATTGAAACTTCCAAGCCTGCACTTTATGAAAAAGAGGGTGTATCAAGAAGAAATTGTGCAAGAAGTGTGCTTTCAAAAGTTTTAAATGACACTATTATTATGCTTCATCCTTTTATGCCTTTTGTTACAGAGGAGCTATACAGCATTCTGCCTGGAACTCAAGGATCTGTTATGAAGGCATCCTATCCATACAACAAAAAAGAGTATGCAATTTACAGAAATAAGGTTGTTGAAAAAGATGTTGAATTTGTTTTTGATATGATTTCGGGTATCAGAAATATCAGGAGTGAAATGAAAATTCAGCCTTCAATGAAACTCAAGGTGCTTGCCCATACTGAAAATAAAAGAGAAAAAATCATTATTGCTGAAAATAAACCTTTGATTGTAAATCTGGCAACCCTGGAGAGTTTTTATTTTTGTGAAACTGACACTATCCCGTCATCATGTGCTTCATCTGTGACAGGAAATACAACCTGCTTTATTCTGCTTGAAGGTGTGATCAATTTTGATAAAGAGATAACAAGGCTTGGAAAAGAGGTTGAGAAAAATACAAAAGAACTTCTTGGAGTTCAGAAAAGACTAAATAATGAAAGTTTTCTTGACAAAGCTCCTGACAATATAATCCAGAAAGTAAAAGCTCAGCATTCAGATCTTGAAGAAGAGAATAACAAGCTTAAAGAAAACCTGGAAAGAATAGTGAAAATGAAGTAAAATCTTTGAATTATGAACACAATTGACAACATAATTAAACTTGCTCTGTTTGAAGATTCAGGACTTGGTGATATTACAACGGAGAGTATTTTATCACAAAGCTTTTCCGGCAAAGGCGTGATTGTTGCAAAAGAGTCCTTTATTTTGTCTGGAATTGAAGTTGCAAAAAAGGTATTTCAACTCCTTGACCCGCTTTGTAAGCCTTTTTCTTCATTCTCTGATGGTGATTATATCAAGGATGGTGAAACTGTTTTTAAGATTGAATCAGACCTTTTGTCACTCTTAAAAGGTGAGCGGGTGGCATTGAATTTTTTGCAGCGTCTTTCAGGAATTGCCACATTGACAAGAAGTTTTGTTGAAGAGCTTGATTATGAAAATGTTCGTTTGACTGATACAAGGAAAACCACTCCTGGATTGAGAAGTCTTGAAAAAGAAGCAGTCAGGGCAGGGGGCGCTTATAATCATAGAATGTCTTTATATGATGGCATTTTGATCAAAGATAATCATATAGCTGTTGCAGGTTCCATTAAAAAGGCAGTTAGAGCTGTCAAACTCAGAACATCCCATCTTATGAAAATTGAAGTAGAGGTGACAACTCAAGAAGAGGTCATAGAGGCAGTTGAAGCCGGTGCAGAAGTTATCATGCTTGATAATATGAACTATGACCAGATGGCTGCAGCAGTAAAATATATTGATAAAAAAGCAATTGTAGAGGCTTCCGGCAATGTCTGTCTTAAAACACTCAATAAAATTGCAGCAACCGGAGTAGATGTGATTTCCTGTGGTGCTCTTACTCACCAGGCAAGAGCTGTAGACTTAAGCATGCGCATTTATAACTAATCAGCAGGTGCTTAATTTATCTCTGCCCCTGTCCTTGGATTTATAAAGAGCTTTGTCAGCCCGTTTGATAAATGTTTTGTAATCCTCTTCATCTACAAGTTCTGTTGCGCCGATACTCACCTTAATTGACTGTTTTTCTCCAGGTTCAGGCTCAAAAATCAGTGCACTGATAATATTCTTTATTCTTTTTCCCATAACACAAGCTTCCTCAATCCCGGTTTCCGGTAAGAGAATGGCAAATTCTTCTCCTCCATACCGGTAGGCAGTATCCATGGATCTCATACACGATTTTATTGTTTTGCCAATCTCCATTAGCACTCTATCACCTTCAACATGTCCCCAATTGTCATTATAATCCTTAAAAAAGTCAATATCCAGAATTAATAGTGATAAATTACGAGAATAACGCCTGTTTCGCATGATTTCAGTTTTGATTTCAGAAAAAAAGTGTCGTGAATTATAAAGTTTTGTTAAAGCATCGGTAATGGCAAGTTTTTCAAGTTTTTTTAAAAGATTGACGCGCTCTTGTTTAATTTCAGCTTCCCGTAATACTCTGGATATTCTCAGCTCTAATTCTTTAAATTTAAATGGTTTAAAAATAAAATCACTGGCACCTGCCTTGACTGCTTCTTCATAGGAGTAATCAGCGCTATACCCGGTCATAACCATAACATCTGCATGATATTTTGCTTTGATTTTTTTTGTCAGTTCAAGCCCGTCCATACCCTGCATCATTATATCTGTAATAACAATATCAGCATTAAATATTGTAAGTACTTTCAAGGCTTCCTGTGCATTTGAAGCAGTTTTAATCTTATAATTTTGAATTTTTAAGTATTCTTCTACAGATTCTTTAATTGCCGTATCATCATCGACAATCAAAATGGCATAGTTCATAGACTTTTGTTCTCCATTTTCAGCTTTTGTTCAAAAGAGCTTTGCTTGACTATTTTCAACTCAATTGATAAATATGTTACGTTAAAACTTATGCTATAAATTGCATGTTTGTCAATATATTACTTTGGAGTTCAATTGGAAATAGTTAAAGAAAATATTAGAAATTTCAGCATTATTGCACATATTGATCATGGGAAATCAACACTCTCTGACAGATTGATACAGCTTTCCGGCATTATTTCTGACAGGGATATGAAAGATCAGATTTTAGATTCTATGGATATTGAGCGGGAGAGGGGTATTACCATAAAATCCCAGACTGTCTCATTGCCCTATA
>JBDLIV010000077.1:0-7763 GCA_039714675.1 Thermodesulfobacteriota bacterium | reverse complement strand
TATCCCAATCAGGATTTTTAAGGGATCGAAAATCTAAAAGATACCAAAATAATACTTTATCAAAAAACTTCATGGATAACTGATGTGACTAATGCAAGAATCATTGACTTTCAGAAATGATTAAATTTGCTGCATAGACGTTCAAAATTTCAATAAAAAGGATTTCTTTCCAACCCCTATATCTTGTGTCTGGCCTTATCCAGAAAAAGAGCCGTAGTTAATAGTATTAAATACCTTTGAAATCTGATTCACTATAAGCACTGGAAAAGTAAGTGACTGCCTTTGGGCTTATTTCTTACAACGGCTGTATATAGACAATATAATCGCTTTTTGATGACCTCAGAAATCGACCAAAAAATGGCTTAACTTTGTGTCTATTTTTCTGGGGAAGAACCACAACTACTATTTTGTTTTTTAGATCAAGGTTTATAATTTATTTGGGGTCTATTGAATCCAGTGATCCGGTTGCCAGTATTGGGGAGGCATCGATATTTTCTGCAGACATCATGGAGACAACACGTTCAAATGAACTTTCAATCATTAATTGCTCCCAACTCTCTAGCTTGGAAAACCGCTCGGTGAACTGTTCCTGGAGAAGTGGAGGAACCGTATTGAGTATTGCTTTTCCATTTTCCGTAAGCGCTATATTGGTTTTGCGCTTGTCATATATGTCTCTTGTTCGTGTAATATAATTCCTGCTTTCAAGCCGTTTTGTAATATCTGTCACGGTTGCCTGGCTTAAGCTGACGTTTTTTGAAAGTTGTGTCACAGAAATTTTATCATGCACAGATATTGACTGCAAAAGAATAAGCTGGGGTCCTGTCAGTCCAAATCTTTTTTTTAGTTTGGTTGAATGCCGGTCTATGGCTTGAATCATTTTTCGCAGGGCTATCAAAAGATTTCTGCATCGCTCGTCATTTGTATTGCTCATCATTCCCCCTTTATATCATAATCTTAAGATTATGGAACCAATTAAAATTAATCAATTAATCCATAGACCTCTATGCTTTAATTGGAAATTTATAATGTCTTACAGACTGAATGTCAATACGAATTCAATTCATACAGAAAAACCCATTTGACAAATTAATTAGGACTCGATATATATTTATCAAAAATTATTGATTGGTAACTAAAAAAGAAGATCGATTCATCCATGAATAATGTTTTACTTTTAATTCTCAAACGCTCGGGTGCAAGCCTGATAACTATCTTTGTTATCTCGGTGATTATCTTTATTGGCGTAGAGATTCTGCCCGGGGACGCGGCCGAGACCGTGCTGGGACAATCCGCCACCCCTGAGACAGTGGCGGCATTTAGAAAAGAGCTCAAACTGGATTTGCCACCCCATATACGATATGGAGCATGGCTTAAGGATTTTGTCCATGGAGATTTTGGTTCTTCCCTGGCCAATGGCAGGCCTGTTGCCGAGTTGATCGGCTGGCGGCTTTCCAACACTCTGTTTCTGGCCTTAACCACCGCCATCATAGCGGTTCCCCTGGCCATTCTTCTGGGTATGCTTGCGGCATTTTATCGAAATACTTTTTTTGATAAATTAATCTCAACCACCACCCTCTCTTTTATCTCTTTCCCGGAATTTTTCATAGCCTATATCCTGATCAGTCTTTTGTCGGTTAAATTGAATCTTTTTCCAAGTCTGGCAATTATAGATAAACACATGGGGTTTGGCAGCAAAATATATGCAATTTTACTGCCTTCTCTGACACTCACCTGTGTGGTAACGGCACACATGATGCGGCAGACAAGGGCTGCTATTATCAATGTGCTGGCCAGTGCCTATATTGAAATGGCCCAGATAAAAGGGATAAAGCGATTGAGAATCATTTATCACCATGCCTTTCCCAATTCCTTGTCCCCGGTGATCAATGTGGTTACCGTGAACCTGGCATATCTTGTTGTGGGTGTTGTCATTGTTGAAGTGGTGTTTGTATATCCGGGACTGGGGCAACTGCTGGTGGATTCTGTGGCCAAGAGGGATCTTCCTGTGGTCCAGGCATGTGGATTAATCTTCTCAATTGCTTATATTTTCTTAAATCTTGCGGCTGATGTCCTGTCCATGCTTTCCAACCCAAAACTTCGACAATCCAAAATTTAAAGGAGGGATTCTATGCTGAAATTATTACAACAATCCCCTCTTTCGGCCCGAATTGGCATGGGTATTGTTATGCTGAATGTTATGGTTGCTGTTTTTGCACCCTTGATTGCACCCTATGGCGAAACCAGTGTGGTCGGGGATGTGTGGGAAAGTTTTTCTGCCCAATTTCATTTTGGAACTGACCATATTGGTCGAGATCTTTTTACCAGAATGGTCTTTGGTGCAAGAAATACCATCGCTCTTGCATTTATCACCACCATTTTATCATTTTCCTTTGGGTCTTTTTTGGGCTTTATTGCCGCTGTTAAAGGTGGCTGGACTGACCAGTCATTAAGCCGGATAATTGATATCATCATGGCATTCCCAACCCTTATTTTTGCATTGATGATTTTATCCGTGCTGGGATCATCTATTACAACTTTGATTTTTACCATCGCCATTTTAGATTCCACACGGGTTTATAGATTATCCAGGGCAGTTGCCATGGATATTGAAGTGATGGAATTTGTGGAAGCTGCCAGGCTGAGGGGAGAGGGACTTTGGTGGATCATACGACAAGAAATTTTGCCCAATGCCATGCCGCCGCTCATTGCGGAATTTGGTCTGAGGTTCTGTTTTGTATTCCTCTTTATTGCCTCTTTAAGTTTTTTAGGACTCGGCTTGCAGCCGCCTTTATCAGACTGGGGAGGAATGGTAAGAGAAAATGCCGGCGCTATTACATTCGGTATATATATCCCTCTAATTCCGGCCGGTGCCATTGCATTTTTAACAGTGGGGGTCAATTTAATTGTTGACTGGTTTTTACATTTATCCAGTGGGCTGCATGAATAAAAAGGAAAAGCAAATGAACAATCTGCTCGAAATAAAAAACCTGTATATTGAAGCTTTTTACGAAGACCGATGGCAGCCCATTGTCCGCGATATCAGCCTTAATTTGAAAAGAGGAGAAGTCCTGGGACTTATCGGTGAGTCCGGTGCCGGTAAATCCACCATCGGTCTGGCTGCCATGGGATATACACGCCAGGGATGCAGACTAGCATCAGGATCTATAAACCTTGACGGGATCGAACTGTTTGATGCGTCAGATGAGGATTTGAGACTGGCCAGGGGATCAAAGATTGCCTATGTGGCCCAGAGTGCGGCAGCTTCCTTTAATCCCTCCCATCGTGTGATAAAGCAGTATGCAGAAGCGCCTGTCCACCACGGGATAATGAGCTACGAAAAAGCTGAAAAAGAAGCCATTGAGATTTATCGACGTCTTTTTTTACCCTCACCTGAAAAAATCGGATACCGATATCCACACGAACTTTCAGGGGGTCAGCTCCAGAGAACCATGGTGGCCATGGCCATGTCCTGCAAACCTGATATCATTGTGTTTGATGAACCAACCACTGCTTTAGATGTTACCACCCAGATTGAAGTTCTGGCTGCGGTCAAGGAAATCACGGAAAAGATGAACAAAGCCGCCCTTTATATTACCCACGACCTGGCTGTTGTGGCCCAGGTTGCTCACCGAATTATGGTGTTAAGGAATGGCCGGCTGGTTGAAGAGGGTGAAACCCGTGAATTAATTAAAAATCCAAAAAGAAAATACACCCGGGAGCTGTTAAATGTCAGAACATTAAGGGAAGAAAAAAGTATTACAGATAAGATGAATGTAATTCTTAAAATTGAGGATGTTGCAGCATCCTACACTGGACAGGACAATGTACTTGAAGATATTGATCTCATCGTCAGAAAAGGCAGAACGGTTGCCCTGGTCGGTGAATCGGGCAGTGGAAAAAGCACTTTGGCAAAAGTAATTACAGGTCTTCTTCCTGCCAACAAAGGCAGTGTAACCTTTTTGGGAAAAGAATTGCCCAGAGCATTGAAAAAGAGGAAAAAAGGAGATTTGCGAAGAATGCAGATGATTTATCAGATGCCGGATACTGCATTAAACCCCAAACATAATGTCAGAAAGGTCATCGGACGGCCCCTTCAATTTTATTTTGGTATCATGGGTAAAAAAGCGGAAGATCGAATCAAGGATCTGTTAAGGGACATCGAGCTTGATCCGGATATCTATATTGACCGCTTGACCACAGAGCTTTCAGGCGGGGAAAAACAGCGGATCTGCATTGCCCGGGCCCTGGCTGCGGAACCGGATTTGATTATATGCGATGAAATCACCTCGGCTTTGGATCAACTGGTGGCAGAAGGGATACTCAATCTGTTACAGGATCTGCAAAATAAAACAAACATGTCTTACCTTTTTATCACCCATGATCTTGCCACGGTCAAGGCCATTGCAGATAAAATTGTTATCATGCTGGAAGGCAAAATCATTGAACAAGGCGAAAAAAAGAAAGTTTTGTCCCCGCCCCATCATGAATATACGGACAAACTTTTGGCATCCATTCCAGAAATGGATCCCGACTGGCTTGATAACCTTCTGGAAAACCGTTCCTCAACATTTATTTGATGCAATCACGCACCTTTTAACTTTATTAGGAGAAAAAAGTATGACTGACCTATCATTTTTAACACAGATGTTTAATCAAAAAAAAATCTCCCGAAGACAGTTTATTACAGGCGTCTCAGCTCTGGGGCTGACCGCCGCCCTGTCACCCACATTTTTATCTGGTAATGCCCTGGCAGCGACGCCCCAAAAAGGTGGAACCTTCAAGCAGGCAATGACCGGGGGTGCCACCTCTGATTCCCTTGATCCGGCAACCCTTCTTGCCAGCCAGCCCATTAATATCAGCACCCAATTGAGCAATTGCCTTGTGGAAATTGATCATAATTTTAAACCGGTTCCTGAACTGGCCCAAAGCTGGGATGCATCGGCAGATGCGAAAATCTGGACATTTAAACTCCGTAAAGGTGTTGAATTCCATAACGGCAAATCCATGACAGCTAAAGATGTAATTTATTCCATCAACCACCACAGGGGTGAAGAATCAAAATCTGCAGCCAAACCGTTCTTAAAAAGCGTTCAAGATATAAAAGCGGACGGAAAACATATTGTTGTGTTTGAGCTTTCCGAAGGCAGTGCTGATTTTCCGTTTATCATGAGCGATTATCACTTAAGAATTTATCCTACCGGAACCCAGGGTAAAGACTGGGAAAAAGGAATCGGTACTGGTGGGTACATGCTGGAAGACTGGGAACCCGGTGTCCGTGCCTTGACAAAACGAAATCCTAATTACTGGAAAACAGATCGAGCCCACTTTAATGAAATTGAAACCCTTGCCATTGTTGATGTCAATGCCAGGACAAATGCCTTAAAAACCGGGCGGGTTGATGCCATAGACCGGGCTGATGTTAAAACCGTGCACTTGTTGAAAAAAATGCCCGGCATCAATGTGACTGCTGTAAACAGTACCATGCATTATACAGCTCCCATGCTGGTGGACAATAAGTCATATACAGACAACAATGTCCGAATGGCATTGAAATTGGCCGTTAACCGTGAAGAAATGGTTAAAACAATTCTCAAGGGATATGGGGACGTGGGTAATGATCATCCCATCTCCAGAGTAAACCGTTACCAGGCCGCCAACCTTGAACAGCGCACCTATGATCCTGACAAGGCAAAGTTTTACATGAAAAAAGCAGGCATGCTGGATCACACCTTTAATCTCCATGCCTCGGATGCCGCCTTCTCAGGTGCAGTAGATGCAGCTGTTCTTTTACAGGAAAGCGCAAAAAAGGCCGGCATTAAAATCAATGTCGTCCGGGAACCCAGTGATGGATACTGGAACAATGTCTGGACAAAAAAAGAATGGTGTATGTGTTATTGGTCAGGACGTCCTGTTGAGGATATGATGTTTTCTGTTGCCTATGCAGCCGGTGCTCCATGGAATGATACTCATTGGAGCCATGATAAATTCAACAAACTGCTCGTGGAAGCAAGGTCAGAGCTGGATGACAACAAACGCAGGCAGCTTTATGGTGAAATGCAAGAAATCTGCAAGGACAATAGCGGAACCGTGGTTCCCATGTTTAATCAGATTGTTGAGGCCCATTCCAAAAAACTGGACCACGGTCCTATCTCAGCCCATATGGAAATGGACGGGCACAAAAATGTTGAACGCTGGTGGTTCAAGTCTTAAATCCCCACTATTTAATGCAAACAGGCCAAAGGTAGCACCTTCGACCTGTTTGCATTACTATTTTAAATTGCATCGGAGGTTTGATTTATAAAAATAGTTTTTCCAACCCGTTAAAGTTGCACTTTTTTTCAAGCCAGGTCAAAAACCGGCTATAATGTTGCAAATATTTTATGTGGATGCAAGGATCTATAATTAGTTCCCTGTTATAAAAATTCTGGATAATCCAATTGATGACATAGATATTAGCGGCTTTAATCATGTGTGGCAGATATTTAAGTTCCGGACCATTCAAAGGACCGGGGTCAGTGGTCAAGGCTTTCTGATAAGCTTGAAAGAAGATAGAAACTTTTTTCATGTGAAGGCTGCCGTCCCTATTTCCATTTTGGTTTCCTTCCCAGATCGCACAAAAATAAGTGATAGCAAGGGCAACATCAAAACAACGGACGTCCACCTTTGACCAGTCAAAATCAAACAATCCGGTTATGGCATTATTTTGAAATTTTAAATTCCCGGGGTGGTAATCGCAATGAATCACCATCTGTACCAAGTCTTTATATTCGCTTCCCTGTATACCACAAACAAAAATATTCAACGTTTGGTCGATGGTTGAAAGTATGGTATCTAAGTTCTTACGCAAACAAATATCAAATGGTGTTTCCCCCTTTTTTTTTGCACAACTCGATACATTTTGGGCAATCCGAGGCAAGAGATCCATTATCTTTGGCTCACACCGCTTCTGCTCAGGTTTCAGATCAAAAACTAAATTATGGAATTTTGCAAGGACACCCCCGGCAATTTTTAGATCATTTTTGCGACAGTCCGGGTTAATCCAACTGTACTTGTCTTTGCCGGGAAGGATATCAAAAATGGCATAAAATTGGTCTATACCCTCATTCCGGTTCACAAACGTTTTTCCATCTTTTGTATGGATCAACCCGGCCACAAGCGCAAAGCATTTTTTCTTCAGATGCGTTATGACTGAATGCTCAAATTCTATTTCATTTTTTGTTTTACCAGGATTGTATTTTCTAAAAAAATATGCTTTTTTTTTAATTTTGCCGGCAGTTCTTATGATAAAGCTTTTATTTACAGACCCCAGATGAATTTGTTCAAAATCCATCAAATCACCGATGTTATAATTTGTTGATATAATGTATTTTAATTCGTGGGTAAAATTTTTGTCTATCATCATAAATCAGATAAAACTTTATGGGATTTATAGAATATTCTTATCAATTTTATTAAAAATAAACTTATAGCATTTAGTGGTGCAAGACAAATCAAATTTTACAATGGAATCCTGCTTTATTAAGATAATAGACTCTTAGTGAAAATATATAAATAGGACTTTTTCTGTCAATAAGTTTCATGAACCTCTATATCTGGTATACGTTATATTTCAAATTTTTTACCAGATTTTAATATTTGATGGCATATTCCGTTTTTTCAGTAGTTAAGATAATATGAGAAGGCTGGCCCCACCGACGAGCTGTGATACAATCACGCTCAATTAATAACGCAGTCACCAATAAAGGGCTGCAAAAAAAGGGAGG
>JBDLIV010000076.1:0-7793 GCA_039714675.1 Thermodesulfobacteriota bacterium | reverse complement strand
TGCAACCTGGGTATCACCACTTGTCCAGTAATTTTTAACAAGTTTCTTTCCCGCTATAAGTGTTGCTTCAACTTTCATCATCAAGGCTCTATAAGCATCGATATCACCATACAGTGCAAAGGGATCCTCGCCCATACCAAATGCAGTTGCAATAAGAAGAGGCCTTTTCAGTCTGTAAGAGATTTTCCCGGCATATTTTGGATTCCAGAGATCTGACCAGTCATTGGCTTCCGGAGCCAGTTTTTTATTAACAATCATTCCTGTAGTGCCGTAGCAGTGCGGTACTCCATAACCTTTTCCATCAACTGCAGAATTCCTCTTTACAGCTTCAAGCATTGAAGTGACTAACTGACCTGTATTTACCTTGCTGTAATCAATTGGTTGATAAACCGGAAATTTCATCTGTACAAACGAGATTCTATCCTGGCTTGGCTGGGCAAGATCAAATCCACCACCGCGTGTTGCTCTCAGCTTGGCAATCATCTCTTCATTGTTGGAGTAGGTAAGTTTGACATCAATACCTGTTTTTGCCTCAAAATCTTTTACAAGTTTGGCTGGTGCATATCCTTTCCATGTAAGCAGTCTTAAAGTGTCTTTTGCCATAACTGCATTTGCAGTGAACATCATCAGTGTGAGAAGTGCTGTTAGACTAACTAATACCAATTTTTTCATGTTTTGACCCCCTCTTTTTAAATTAATAAAACCTCTTTTATATTTATTATAGTACACAATACCCTGCAAGCTTAAAATCCCTCCTGGAACGTATGCTGCCAGTTTGATTAATGGACGGATTGGATTTATCACAATTTTTATTGTTTATGACTAATCAGTAACAAAGCATGACCGATCAGTCAATAGCTTTTTTTTAAATTTTTCCTTCAGTACAAATTGTCTATAAATCAAATTAGTTATATGAAATATTGTATTATATTATCCAACCATGCTCTTTTAATTTATCCTCTTGGTTCGTATGATTTTTTTCATATTTCGCAGGAAGGAATTTCATCATTATTTTATTTTTGTTTAAACCCATCTTTCCCATTGAGCAAAGCTTTAAGGCGTTGTGGATAACTGGTTATTATTCCGTCAACACCCAATGCCATAAATCTTTTCATATCTTCTATCTTGCTGACAGGAAAAAGATTTATCTGTTTCCCTTTTTCTTTGGCAGTTTTAATCTGTTCTCTATCAATCAGGGTGTCCCTTGCATTATATGTTTTAAATGAATAATCTCCCCAGTCAAGAGGATCGGTAAAAGAAAAACCAATCAAAGCCTGAATTTCAATTTCAGGCTCCATATCATGAACTATTCTAAGCCACTTATGGTTAAATGAGGAAACAATAGTCTGGGCTGGATTAATCTTGATTTTTCTTATCATTTCCATCACTCTCTGGGGAACAGGAAAATTTTTAAACCCCCCTGGAAGCTGTTTCAACTCAATATTGATTTTCCAGCTCTTTTCCTTTGTAAATAAGAGAGCCTCTTCAAGAGTTGGAATCTTTTCCCCTTTGAAACCTTTTATTTCATCTTTGGTTAAAGATCCTCTTTTAACTTCCCCAAAAGGATCAGTTTCAATATAGCAAGAACCAGTATCTAACTTCCTTATCTGTTCAAGAGTATATTCAGTAAATGTTAGATCAGTATTAGCAGGAAAAACTTTTTTAACATCAGTTGTTCTTTCTAAAGAATCATCGTGGTGAAGGATCAGGTGTTCATCTTTTGTTACAGCAACATCTGTCTCCCATAAATCAGCACCAATTTCCCACGCTTTTTTTGCTGCTGCAATTGTGTTTTCAGGAGCAATGCTGCTTGCACCCCTATGGGCAATAATTATGGTCATATCTATCTTTTTGTACCTGTCTGAAAACCTTAAAATTATAGAAATACGCTTCTAAACTCAGCTTTATTAATATATTGGCCAAGAGTCAAGAATAAATTTTATTTTAAAAAAAGGTTTGCATAATGACAGCTTTTGTTGTTTTATTATCATTAAAAAATGGAAAAAATCTAAAACAATAATACTCAGGATATTCAATGGCTGAACTAACATTCAAAAATGTTATCAAAAAATATGGTAAGATAGAGGTGATCCATAAAATCAACCTTGATATTAAAAACAAAGAATTTCTTGTTCTTGTGGGTCCTTCCGGATGCGGCAAATCAACTCTGCTCAGAATGGTTGCAGGATTAGAAGAAATATCCAATGGAACAATTTCAATTAATGACAAAATCGTGAATGATATTGCACCCAAGGATCGTGGTCTTGCCATGGTTTTTCAGAACTATGCCCTCTATCCCCATATGAATGTGTTTGATAATATGGCATTCGGGTTAAAACTTAGCAAAACCCCAAAAGAGCAAATCAAGCAAAGAGTTGATGAAGTAGCACTTATTCTCGGGCTTGAAGATTTTTTGAAAAGGAGACCCCATGAATTATCAGGCGGTCAGCGTCAACGGGTTGCCATGGGACGAGCCATGGTAAGAAAACCCTCTATCTTTCTTTTTGATGAACCATTGTCAAACCTTGATGCCAAGCTTCGTATTCAAATGAGAGCAGAAATAAAAATGCTGCACCAGAGAGTGGATTCAACTATAATTTATGTTACCCATGATCAGGTTGAAGCCATGACACTTGCTGACAGGATTGTTGTGCTCAGGGATGGATATATTGAACAGGTGGGAACACCCTTGGAACTTTTTTCAAAACCGACAAATACATTTGTAGCAGGATTTATTGGTACACCTCCCATGAATCTTGTTGAATGCAAAGTCAGTATGCAGGATAAAAATACTTTTATTCAATTTGAAAGCGGGCTTAAAATCCCTGTTCCTGAGAAAAATGGAACTAACCTGACTGACAATCAAAAGGTTGTTTTAGGGCTTAGAGCCGAAGAGATTGCACCAGGTGCTGTGGATACTTCTTTTCCTGAAGAGTGGATATTTGAGGGTATGATTATGGTTGTAGAACCTCTTGGAAATGAGACCCATCTTCATATGGATATTAATGGAGTTAAAATGATGTCAAAAAGCGAAGGTAAAAAAATTTTCAAACCAAATGAAAAGATAAAACTTCACATGAACCTCAATGAAATACATCTGTTTGATGCAGAAACCACCCAGGTGATTTACTGATTTTTTAAGCTTGCTTAAAAAAAATGACTTAACATTTTCAGGCAATAATAACCTCTATTCCTCTCTCTCCAAGCTCTTTTTTAAACCCTGGTTTAATTTTGTCATCTGTAATAAGGATATTGACCTTATCTATTGGTGCTGTAACAAAGTTTGAGACCACACCCATTTTACTGCTGTCTGCAACCACAATTACCGGCCCCAGAGTCTGATCAATCATTAAACGGGCCACCCCAGCTTCTTCCTGTATAGGTGTTGTCAAACCAAATTTCAGGCTGACACCATCAACACCAATAATAGTTTTACTTCCACAGACATTTTTAAGTATGGTATGTGCAAGATCACCAATTAAAGAGTTTGATTCTCTTCTAAAACGTCCGCCTGTTAAAATCACTTCAATCTCATGGCTCGCAATTTCCACAAGAGCATTTACATTACTTGTAATAACACAAAGATTTTTACCCGGCAGATGTCTTAAAACCTGTGTATTTGTTGAACCGGTATTAATAAGAAGAGTATCCCCGGGCTCTACTATCTTACCTGCAGCAATTCCTATTTTCTCTTTCTCGTTAAAGTGTTTTAGATTTTTCTCGGCATAAAGGGATTCAGCTTTTACACGGCGACGCAAGATAGCGCCTCCATGGGTTCTTGCCAGCACTCCCCTTTTTTCAAGTTTATCAAGATCACGTCGAATGGTAAGTTCTGTCACACCCAACATTTTGCTTAACTCTGTAACCTTTACAATTCCTTGTTCTTTAATTAATTTTTGAATCCGTGCCTGTCTATCAACAGGTATTAAAGTCAGGGGCATATTTATTATATCTCCTAATAGATCAAGATCATTGTTAATGGTTCTTGGTAACAAATCCCATGGATGCAGTAACAGCCCTCTGCCATCCCTGATAATAATTGCGTGCACTTTTTTTATCCATTTTTGGGCTGAATATTTTATCACTTGCCCAACTTGAAGCTGCCTCTTCCCTGCTCTTCCAGAAACCTGTGGCAATCCCTGCAAGAAAAGCCGCTCCCAGAGCTGTTGTCTCAATACACTCAGGTCTTTCCACTTCAAGCCTTAGAATATCACTTTGAAACTGAAGCAGCATATTATTGGAAACAGCTCCTCCGTCTACCCTGAGTTTATGAATATCAATCTTTGAATCAAGTTCCATGGCAGATAATACATCTTTGCTTTGATAGGCAAGGGATTCCAGAGTAGCCCTTATAAAATGCTCTTTGGTGGTTCCCCTGGTAAGGCCGAAAACACAACCCCTTACATCTGAATTCCAATAGGGTGCCCCAAGCCCGACAAAAGCTGGTACTACATAAACTCCATCTGTATCTTTAACTGCCAGAGCATATTGTTCAGAATCTTTTGCATACTTAAACATTCTAAGGCCGTCCCTGAGCCATTGAATGGCTGATCCCGCAACAAACACAGAACCTTCAAGTGCATAGGTTATCTCTCCATTAATCCCCCAGGCAATGGTTGTTAAGAGCCCGTTTTCTGATGTCACTGCTGTGCCACCGGTATTCATCACCATGAAACAACCAGTGCCGTATGTATTTTTAGCCATTCCCTTTTCAAAGCAGGCCTGCCCGAACAAAGCTGCCTGCTGATCCCCTGCAATACCTGCAATAGGAACCTTATAACCTGAAAAAGTTTCAGGGCTGGTATGGGCGTAAACTTCAGAGGAAGATTTTACCTCGGGCAGCATTGATAATGGAATATCAAGATGGTCAAGAAGTGCTTCATCCCATTTGCATTCATGAATATTGTACATCAGAGTTCTGGAGGCATTTGAATAATCAGTTATATGTACCCTGCCCTTTGTCAGTTTCCAAACCAACCATGTATCAATTGTTCCAAAAAGAAGATCTCCTTTTTCTGCTTTTTGTCTGGCTTCTTGAATATTATCAAGAATCCATTTCACCTTTGTTCCGGAAAAATAGGCATCAATCAAAAGACCTGTTTTCTGCCTGAATTCCTGATCAAGCCCTTTTTTGACAAGCTCTTTACAGATATCGGCAGTCTGGCGGGACTGCCATACAATGGCATTGTATACTGGAATTCCGGTATTCTTATCCCAGACAACAGTGGTTTCACGTTGATTGGTTATACCCACAGCCTGAATCTCACTCCCTTGAATATCTTTATGGGCAAGAGCTCTATCAATAACTGACTGCACAGAAGACCATATCTCCATTGCATCATGTTCAACCCATCCGGAATTTGGAAAAAACTGCTTAAACTCTTTCTGGGTCACAAGGACAATCTGCCCTTCCCCATTGAATACAATTACCCTTGAACTGGTTGTTCCCTGATCAATTGCAAGCACATATTTTTTATCGGTCATTTGTCATTCCTCTTATGTTATATTTTAAATAGCTATTGTTAGTTTTCAGTTCTGCGATATTGCTTAGTATTGATAACGCAGATCGGATAATCTGATCACAAAACCCAAAACCTTTGATAGATTGGAAATATTTATACAACTTCGCACATAATCGTAATGACTTCTTCCATACTTCCAGATCTTCAAATTTCAAAATAACCTCCTGTGCTAAAAACTGAGAACTCACACACAATATTAAACACAAAATAGTCATCATTGTCCATATAAAATCCATTAATATTGGAATTGCCTGTAATTAGGAGTATCAGATCATTATTTATTGTTTTTTATCGATTCGTCCTATTTTCTTTAATTTTTTTTATTCTTTTTGTTCTTGACTTGCCCTGAAAAGTTTAATACAAAATTAGATATTCAATTTATTATCAAATTAAGGAAACCTGACTCAAGCAATGGGATTAACTCTAAAAAAAATAAATAAACTTGTTGATGGAGAACCCCATCTGTCAGGGCTGAGCCTTGCCCTGGAATCAGGATCAAAGAATGTGATCCTGGGGCGAACCCTGGCTGGTAAAACATCAATACTTCGTATCATGGCAGGGCTTGACAAACCGACGACAGGAAGTGTTATTGTTAAAGGTCAGGATGTTACCGGAACCTCGGTGAGACGTAGAAGCGTTGCAATGGTTTATCAGCAGTTTATCAACTACCCTTTTTTCACTGTTTACAAAAATATCGCCTCACCCCTCAATGTCAGCGGCATGGCAAAAAATAAGATAAAAGAGCGGGTTATGGAAGCTGCAAAACTCCTTCATCTCGACAATATGCTGGACCGCCTTCCTGCAGAGCTGTCAGGCGGACAGCAGCAGCGTCTTGCCATTGCCCGGGCTCTTGTAAAGGATGCTGAACTGCTGCTTTTAGATGAACCCCTTGTCAACCTTGACTATAAACTGAGGGAAGAACTTTTAGAAGAATTGCAGACCATTTTCGACAAAAAAAATTCCATTGTTGTTTATACCACTACGGAACCCTCCGAGGCCCTTAAACTCGGGGGCAACATTATTGTAATTGATGAAGGTAAAATCATCCAGACCGGCACAACCTCAAATGTATACAGGAACCCAGGTACCATAAAAGCGGCCAAGCTGTTCAGCGACCCACCCATAAATATGATCAAAGGCAAGGTTGAAAACTCTAAAATTATTATTGGGGACAGTATCACTATCCCGGCTGAAAAAAACTTTTCATCACTTGCTTCTGATAACTATTGGTTTGGTATCAGGCCCAGTCACCTATATTTAAACCAACAGAATGAAAAGGATATCAATATTAATTCAAAGGTTGACATCTCAGAGATCAACGGATCTGAAACCTTTATTCATTTTAAATACAGCGGGATTCAGATGGTTCTCCAGGAAGTAGGCATTGACTATAGAAAGCTTGGCTCACATATTTGTGCATATGTAAATCCTGACAACTTCTTTGTTTACTCAGTTTCAGGAGAACTGATCATATCACCGGATCAAGGTCAGAAGAGACGTATATCCACAATGCATCAAACAATGGAGACAGAGGGAATATAGATGGCAAAGATCAATCTGGACAAAGTCTCACACTCCTATCTTTCCAATCCCGGGAAGAATGATGAAAATTATGCATTAAAGCAGATCCACAACACATGGGAAGACGGTGGTGCTTATGCCCTTCTCGGTCCCTCAGGCTGTGGAAAAACAACTCTTTTAAATATCATTTCAGGTCTTTTAACTCCCAGTAAAGGTAGAATCAGATTTAACGACACAGATGTGACAAACCTCAAACCTGAAAAAAGAAATATTGCCCAGGTATTCCAGTTTCCAGTCATATATGACACCATGTCAGTTTTTAACAACCTTGCCTTTCCTTTGAGAAACCGGGGATTTGACAAAAAATATATTGATGAAAGAGTCATGGAAGTGGCCCAGATACTTGAACTTGAACCTTTTCTCAAAAAGAAGGCAGCAGGCCTGGGTGCTGATACCAAACAAAAAATTTCCCTGGGCAGGGGACTGGTAAGAGATGATGTGGCTGCCATTCTTTTTGACGAGCCCCTTACGGTTATAGACCCCCAGCTTAAATGGCAGCTTAGAGCCAAGCTCAAAAAGATACATGAACAATTGAAATTGACATTGATTTATGTGACCCATGATCAGACTGAAGCCCTTACATTTGCTGATAAAATTATAGTCATGTACGATGGGTGGATTGTCCAGACCGGAACGCCCCAGCAGCTTTTTGAATTTCCCAACCACAAATTTGTAGGATATTTCATAGGA
>JBDLIV010000075.1:0-7795 GCA_039714675.1 Thermodesulfobacteriota bacterium | reverse complement strand
TCTATGGTCAAAATATTGAATAAAAAATCTAAAATAGACATATTGTATATTGGAGGAGCCATGCAAGATAATTTATCCCAATTTATTCCTATTGCAGATGCTATTGCCAAAATTTTCAAACCCCATGTTGAAGTGGTTATTCATGATATTAAAACCGATTCCATTGCTTTTATTGAAAATGCTTATTCAGGGCGAAGGGTTGGTGATCCCTCATTATTAGGGTCATTGGAAGATATCTCCGAAGGATTTCCCAGGGAGATTGATGTCATCGGTCCCTATGAAAATGCCGGAAATAAAGGACAGCGTATCCGTTCCATATCAGCAGTTTTAAAGGACAGCAAGGGGGAGGCTGCCGGGATTTTATGCATCAATGTTGATTTTTCCGTTATGGAAGCAAGCCTTGAGATTTTGGAGGCCTTTCTCAAACCGCACAACATTGATGCTCCTCCAAAGGTGCTGTTTCAAAATGACTGGAGAGATACAATCAAGCTGGAAATCCGTTCCTATCTGTTAGAACACAATAAAGACATTGATAATATAAACTCAGGAACTAGGAAAGATATTATAAGAAGATTGGAGGACAAAGGCCTTTTTTATGCGCGCAAATCAGTGGAACAGCTTGCAGGTATTCTTGGAATATCAAGGGCAACAGCCTATAACGACCTTAAACTAATTCGGAAAGAAAAAAATAGTAAAACAACATCATTGAATTGAAAGGAGCCCAAATTGACCCCAGTATTTTATGCAGATCAGATTAAGCAGGTCATTGACCAATTAGATATAACCCAGCAACTGGAAGAAGGTTTTGTTGCCTATTCCCAAAACCGTGTTGTAGTTCCTCCTGTCGGAGAGCTGATTTTTGAAAAACCGCCAGGAGACACACATATAAAATACGGCTATATCAAGGATGACGATTATTTTGTGATCAAAATTGCTTCTGGATTTTATGAAAACTACAAGCTTGATTTGCCTTCCAGTTCAGGTTTGATGCTTCTGTTTTCACAAAAGACAGGTATGCTTGAAAGTATACTAATAGATGAAGGTTACCTCACCAATGTCAGAACAGCTGTTGCAGGCAAAATTGTTGCCAAATACATGGCACCAAAAAATGTTAAGGCTATTGGAATATTTGGAACCGGAATCCAGGGCAGGATGCAGGTGCAGTATTTGGAATCTGTAACTGACTGCAAAAATGTCTTTGTCTGGGGACAACCCAATGACAATTTTGATGACTACCGAACAGAAATGGAAGCTCTTGGATACGATGTGCAAACAACTACAGAAGCCGGAGAGGTCGCAAAAAATTGCAATTTAATCATAACAGCTACCCCAAGCAGCGAGCCTTTGATCCGGGTGGATCAGCTGATGCCTGGAACCCATATTACAGCCATGGGAGCTGATACGCCTGAAAAGCAGGAGCTGGAATCTGAAATTTTAAAACAGGCTGATATTCTTGTGGCAGACAGCATTGAACAATGTCTGACCCGCGGTGAAATTTATCAGGCAGTCAAATCAGGACAGATTACTGATCAGAAGGCTGTTGAGCTGGGGAATATTATTGCAGATCCAGCGCTGGGACGTCAGTCAGACGATCAGTTGACCATTGCTGACCTGACAGGTGTTGCTGTCCAGGATGTTCAGATTACAAAAGCGGCATACCAGGCAATTAAGGCATTATCTTAAGGGAGCAATTACCATGTTAAAATATATAAGCACCAAAGGCGGCACTTCTCCTGTTGATTTTGAAACAGCAGTACTAAAAGGCTTTGCCGATGATGGGGGTTTATTTGTCCCGGACAGTATCCCTGAAGTGTCTGCCGGTCAACTGCAGGAGTGGTCAAAATTATCATTTAATGACCTGGCCTGTGAAATTTTATCCTTATATATTGATGAATCAATTATTCCTGCTGACGATTTAAAGAATCTGGTTGAAAAAAGCATGGAGGGGTTCAGTCATCCTGATATTATTCCTGTGTTTCCTTTAGGACAGGATTCGGCTCACTTTATCATGGAACTGTTTCATGGCCCTACCCTCTCCTTTAAGGATGTTGCCATGGGTTTTCTGATAAATACCATGGACTATCTTCTTGAACGCAAAGGCAAAAAAGTATCTTTGCTGATTGCCACCACAGGGGACACAGGCCCTGCAGCAGCCCATGCTTCTGTCGGAAAAAAGAATATTGACTGCTGGATTCTGTTTCCAAGAGGGTTTATCACCGAGGAACAGGAACGCCAGATGACCACACTTGATACATCCAATGTACATGCTGTAAGTGTTGAAAACTGTCCGGACGGGGGTGATGATCTGGATATTGTGATAGCACAGTTGTTTGCAAACAAGGATCTTGTTGAAAATTTTGGATTATCCAGTGTAAATTCAATTAACTGGTGCCGGGTGATGTTCCAGTGCATCCACTACTTTTACGCTTATTTTAAAGCAGCGGAAACCATAGGGGAAAAAATCGCATATTCGGTTCCCACCGGTGCGTTCGGCAATCTTTTTGCCGGATTCCTTGCACGGGAAATGGGGCTTCCGGTAAAAACCTTTATCTGCGCCAACAACCAGAACGCATCCATTCACAGGGTTCTTGAAACAAAACGTTTTTCCAGGAAAAGCCTGAAACAAAGTGTCTCCAATGCCATTGACATAGCTCTGCCGTACAATTACTGGCGTTTTTTATATTTTATATCAGGAATGAACTCTGAATCACTCAAAACCTGGATGGATGAATACCAGACACAAGGATATGCAGCATTTGACGACTCCATGATGGGTAAAATAAGGAAAGGCTTTATGTCAGCCGCAGTATCTGATGATGAAACCTTGTCTGCAATAGCCCAAACCTATAAAACCTGTGACGGTTATCTTCTGGACCCGCATGGTGCAGTTGCAGTTGCCGCTGTAAACAAACTAAGGTCAGGCCTGGAGCCGGGCACTAAAATCGTGACCCTGCTTACAGCCCATCCTGCAAAATTCCCTGATATTACACGGCGAGCCCTTAAATTTGACAAAGATCTGCCTCCATCAGGAATGCACGAATCCATAGAAGCAGTGAAAGATCAATTTCATCAGGTAAAATTATGTGATTGTTCAAAATTGAAACAGGCACTGATTTATGGAATGACATCATCAAAAGAAAAGGATATTTAATACAGGCTATTCTTTAAAATAAACAGCCTGCAAAATATATAAACAAAAATTAAGCAGTTAAGTAAAACCATTAACAAGGAGGAAACAATGAAATTTAAAACCGTTAAAATTTTGGTAATCAGTTTACTGGCACTTTTTATTGCAGGAAATTTATTTGCCAAGGAAACCTTTCGTGTAGGCATGGAATGCGATTATTTTCCATTCAATTACAAGGATGCCAGTGGTGAGCTAAAGGGGTATGACGTAGATGTTGCCAAAGGCGTAGCTGAAATTCTGGGCGCAGATGTCAAGTTTGTCTGCCAGTCCTGGGACGGTATGATCCCTGCATTGCTTGCCAATAAGTTTGATTTGATTATCGCCTCAATGTCCATTACAGACAGCCGTTTGAAAAAAATGGACTTTTCAACTCCTTACAGGGTTTCAGTAGGCCGCCTTATCGGTTCCAAAAAGGCCGGATTGAAATTATTTGATGATGCAGGAAACCCGATTCCTGAAAAATTCAAAGGTCTTCGTGTAGGTCTTGAGCGTGCTTCTACCTATGCAAGCTGGTTCAAAGCCAAACTCCCGAAAGCAGATATTGTTTATTATGATGGTACTGAACCGCTCTATCTTGATCTGGTAAATGGCCGAAGCGATATCATTATGACCAATCCAATGAAAGCATATTTAAAGTTCCTCAGCAAAGATAACGGTGCAGGATTTGAATTTGTAAGCCCTGCAATCAATGAGGTTGAATACTTTGGTATTGGTGTAGGAATCGGTCTCAAGAAAGGCCAACCCGAACTTAAGGCACGTCTTGATGCGGCAATTAAAGAGCTTATCAAGACCGGCAAACTCAAAGAGTATGCATTGAAAATTTTTCCTTTCCCTATTCATAATGAAGAGTGGGCTGATGTAGAATAAGAATCATATTATGCAGGAAGGGCATTTTTTCCAGCCCTTCCTGCATTTAAACACTCTATTTAGAAAAATGTTCAATTTTGTTCAACAAGAGAATTTGACAAAAGGAAGCGTTTTTCTACAGCAACTTAAGGGGAGCTATTTTGGAAGCTTTAAACGGATGGTGGGATGATTATTTCTGGGGCTCTGTTGTTGTGTTCAAGATATTCATCACATCCCTTATACTAATGGTTATATTTGGCCTGATAGGTGCTATGGCCAAACTTTCCAATAACCGTATTGCACAGAAACTTGCGGCTGCCTACACAGTGATTTTTCGCGGAACACCTGAAATTCTTGTTATTCTTCTGCTCTATTTTGGTTCGGCAATTACACTTACTGCAATAGCACAGATTTTCAATCCTGATATAAAATTTCTGGACATACCACCTTTTTGGGCAGGTACTTTTGCCATTTCTGTTATTGTAGGCTCCTATGCCACTGAAACATTCCGTGGCGCATTTCTCGGTGTTGATCCGGGAAGTGTTGAAGCTGCCCGTGCCCTTGGATTATCTAATTTTAAAACTTTTATCTATGTCCGCATACCGGAAATGTGGCGGATTGCTTTGCCGCCTTTTGGCAATCATATGTTGTCATTGATCAAGGACACAGCACTGATTTCAATTATTGGCTTAAATGAGACATTATATGTTGCAAAACAGGCAACAAGTGTCACAAGTAAGCCGTTTACCATGTATATTGTAGTGGGGTGTATCTATCTTGCCTTTTCCACTGCCATTACCCTTACGGTCATGGGGCTTGAAAAGTATGCCAACCATCATCTGGAGGATGCATGATGAATGAATCTGTTTCTCTGATTTTTGATAGCGTTCTGCAAATGCTTGGCGGAATCGGCATGACATTCCAGCTCATGTTTGTTTCAGGAATCTTAGGTCTCTTATTGGCAATCATACTGCTTTTAATGCGGATCAGCGGCAAATGGTACCTCAACTGGCCTGCCCAGGCATATATTTATGTTTTCAGGGGCACTCCCATTCTTGTGCAGATTTTTATCATCTATTATGGCCTGCCCCAGTTTGAATTTATACGAGACAGCATTTTCTGGCCGATTTTACGGGAAGGTTATGGCTGTGCAATTGTAGGCCTGATTTTAAACTCTGGAGCCTATGTTTCCGAAATTCTCCGCGGCGGGGTGATAGGTGTCAATCCTGGGTTGGGCGAAGCTGGTTCGGCACTGGGATTATCTGCCCGTCAACGGTTTATTCATATTACTGCCCCCATTGCCGCGCGTCTGGCACTGCCGGCTTACAGTAATGAAATCATCAGTTTAATGAAATCAACTGCACTGGCCAGTACAATTACCGTTATGGACATGACAGGTATTGCGCGAACCATTGTTGCCGAAACATATGCGCCCTATGAAATTTTTATATCACTGGCTATCATATACATGATTCTGACATTCTTTATCCAGAAAAGTTTTGGCCGAATTGAGAATTTTCTGGGTCGCTATACAAAACAGTTAGAAATTTAGGAAAAAATGACAATGAATAAAATTAAACCTTTTATCCAAATGCAGAATGTGGAAAAATTTTTTGGGCAGTTCCAAGCACTGAAAAATATTAATCTTGAAGTCCAAAAGGGTGAACGGATAGTGGTATGCGGCCCTTCCGGATCTGGAAAGTCAACATTGATCCGATGTATCAACCGCCTTGAAAGCCATAACAGCGGTCATATCATTATTGATGGAACCGAACTGACGGATCAGATGGAAAATATTGATGCCGTACGAAGTGAAGTTGGCATGGTATTTCAAAGCTTTAATTTATTCCCGCATATGACAATCTTAAAAAACCTTATGCTTGCCCAGCGCCTTGTGCGCAAAACCCCAAAGGAAGAAGCAAAAAAGATTGCAATGCATTATCTTGAACGTGTCAAAATCCCGGAACAGGCTGACAAATATCCAATCCATCTTTCAGGCGGCCAGCAGCAAAGGGTGGCCATTGCACGGGCATTGTGCATGAAACCAGCTGTTATGTTGTTTGATGAACCAACTTCTGCATTAGATCCTGAAATGATCAATGAGGTGTTAGAAGTTATGACCGATCTTGCAAAAGAAGGCATGACAATGATCTGTGTGACCCATGAAATGGGATTTGCAAGGAGCGTGGCAGACAGGGTGATCTTTATGGACCAGGGTGAAATAGTTGAGCAGGCAACTCCGGAAGAGTTCTTTGACAGCCCAAAAAGCAATCGGCTCAAACTTTTCATGCAGCAGATTTTAACCCATTAGCCGTCGCAGATATTTAAGAGATAAGCGTATTAAAAAAAGGATTAAAAATGAGAACAGATGAGCTGATACAATTAGAACAAAAACTGGGGGCACATAATTACAAGCCCTTAGATATTATCTTAAGCAGGGGAAAAGGGATATGGGTCTGGGATATTGAAGATAATAAATATATGGATTGCCTGTCAGCATATTCTGCAGTCAACCAGGGGCATTGTCACTCTGAAATCCGTAAAACATTGCTGGAACAGTCTGAAAAACTGACCTTAACCTCCAGGGCTTTCAGAAATGATCAACTGGCATTATTCTACAAAGATATATGCGAGCTGACCCACTCCCATAAAGTTCTTCCCATGAACAGCGGGGCCGAAGCCGTGGAAACTGCAATAAAAACAGTCCGCAAATGGGGGTATAAAAAAAAAGGAATCCAGGAAGACAAAGCTGAAATAATTGTCTGTAACAATAATTTTCATGGCCGGACCCTTGCCATCATAAGTTTCAGTTCCGATGAAAATGCACGCCACAATTTCGGACCTTTTGCGCCTGGATTTAAGTCCATCCCCTTTGGTGACAGCGCAGCCCTTGAAAAAGCAATCAATAAAAATACAGTCGCCTTTATGGTTGAACCTATCCAGGGAGAGGCCGGGGTTATTATCCCGCCAAAAGGCTATCTCAAAGAAGTAAGGAAAATCTGCACTGACAATAATGTTATGCTTATCCTGGACGAAATACAGACAGGTCTTGGCAGGACAGGTAAACTACTGGCCGAGGAACATGAAGGAATCCAGTCCGACCTTACCCTGATAGGAAAAGCTCTTTCCGGAGGTTTTTACCCTGTATCAGCCGTACTTTCAAATGAGGCTGTTTTAGGGGTTTTGAATCCTGGACAGCACGGCAGCACCTTTGGCGGCAATCCTCTTGCATGCGCCATTGCAAGAAAAGCCCTCCAGGTATTAACAAAAGAAAATATGATTGAAAATTCAGCACAAATGGGTGAATATTTTCTTTCCAAATTACAAAAAATTGATTCCCCGATCATCAAAGAAGTCCGCGGCATAGGGCTTATGATTGCAATAGAGCTTAAAAAAGACTCAAAGTTGACAGCAAGACAGGTATGTGAACAATTAATGCAAAAGGGAATTTTATGTAAGGAAACCCATACTTATACAATCCGTTTTGCCCCGCCCCTAGTGATAAAAAAAGAGGAAATAGATTTTATTGAAGAAAAAATCAGGGAAGTTTTCTTAAAATAGAGGCATCTTCCCGCAGTGTTTTCTTTATGGACTACTATCTGTACGTTCTGACTTTTTAGCGTTGAAAAAGCATCCAGGACTATTATTTGTATCTCCTCACAATCCCGCCTAATCCTGCTTAACGTCAAACACCTTACTTCATTTGCACCCCTGTACCCTTAGAACAGGTTAAGCAAAATTTCTAATGGCAAATATCAGGGA
>JBDLIV010000074.1:0-7801 GCA_039714675.1 Thermodesulfobacteriota bacterium | reverse complement strand
GCAAACAAACCAGCAGTAACTGCAAGAGTCACAGGTCTGTTTTCAGGAAGGGGTTATAATATTCAAAGCATTTGTGGCGCACCAACCCATGACCCAAAAGTTTCCAGAATCACAATCAAAACCATTGCAACACAAAAAACAATAGAAGATATAATGAAACAGTTGGAACGTCTCATTGATGTTATTAAACTTCGGGATATGACCTATGATGATGCTGTTAAAAGAGAGATGGCTCTAATAAGTGTTGCTGCAACAAGTAACAACAGAACTGACATAATTCAAACTGTTGATATCTTTAATGCAAAAATTATAAATGCAGGACAGGATTCATATATTATTGAAGTCACTGGAAATGAGCAAAAAATAGATGCATTGATCTCTATACTGGAACCAATAGGAATAAAAAAACTAACCCGGTCAGGTATCCTGACTCTTAAACGGGAACTTGATGAGACTCATAAATAAAGACCCTGCAAATGACCCTGTAAATAAAATTGTGTAACTGCTATTTTTCCATAATTTTTCAAACGATATTTATCCAGCTGCTAAAGCATGCTCTATGCTATCAATGATAATCCGCTCACCTTGCTCCTGGAAATAGAGTCTGTTATAATTATTTGTTGTCGCCTTAGTTTAACCCTGCGATCTTCAATATAAACTATTGGATTAGTAGTTTTTTGCACCAGGCATTCTTGAGTTCTCAATAGTTGCTCCACCGTTATGTAGTGTTTAGCAGGATGGGTAAATACTATGCCTGGATTTCCAGGAATAAAAAAAATTAAATCTTTACTGGGCAGGTAGCCTTCCATATAACACCTCCTAAGTTATGAAAAATATTATTCTAAAATAAATATATAGTACATCATAGCGATGTGTATGTTTGTATTGAATTAAGTAACAGTAACATTTGCTGCAGCAGGTCCTTTTTCACCCTGTTGAATATCAAATGTAACTCTATCTCCTTCTTTAAGAGATTTGAAACCTGATGCATTAATTGCTGAATGATGAACAAATACATCCGGGCCTTCATTTTCTTGCTCAATAAAACCAAAACCTTTGCTGTCATTAAACCATTTTACTATTCCATTGATCATCCTTGTTTTCTCCTTTTATTAATAATTTTTATAAATTAAGTATTTACAAATGGGCGTTTCAATATTCATAATTTTGGGGTTTTAATACTCATGGTTTTTCCCCTTGATTTTTTTTAGTTCCTTGAGGCAATAACTGCGCCATTGACAGATTCGATTACCACAATCCGTGTCGACCATTGCAAAACAACCATCTTTCCCTTCAATACGCTGAATGCTCCGAATAACCTGTATTAAATCCGGATGTTCGTTAATAGTATTTTTTTTAACATCAGTCATTTTGTTTTTAAGATTTCCATTGCTTCACCAAACTGCCTGATTTTTAGTTTTAAAAAGAACCAAATTTTTACAACATGAAATAATTACTGAATTTGATTTTTATTGTAAATAGGTGAGAAGACTCATTTTTACTGGGGGAAAATCCTGCCTGGGATAATGTCCCAAAGGTAATCAAGGTAAATTTCCCGGAAGATTGATGGGTGATGAATTATTATTTTTTCCAGAGGTCCAGATCAATAAGGCCTATCTTTGCAGCATGGCGGGCCAGATCAATGACACTATTTACATCAAGCTTGCGCATTATTCTGGAACGATGGTTCTTAACTGTTTTTGGGCTGATAAACAATTTGTCTGCAATTTGCTGGGATGACATCCCATTAACCACCAGAACCATAATCTCTTGTTCCCTGGGGGTTAATGCATCATAGCCTTTAACAAAGGCAACAGGCTTTTTATTCGGCAATTGTGCCAATTTATTAACCACCTGCTGGGATACTGAAGTGTCCATAAAATAATCACCCTTTAAGGTATGCTCAATTCCATTGATCAGCATCTCTGTGGCAGATTCTTTGGTAAGATAACCAATGGCACCTGCCTGAAACGCTTGTACGATATAGTCTACTTTGGAATGCATACTCAACACCAGGATTGGTATGTCTGCAGAATATTTTTTCATATCCCGGATAAGGTCAAATCCGCTTATATCTGGAAGAGAGATATCCACTAAAGCAAGGTCTGGTTTGAGTCTCTTGGCTAATTTTAGCCCCTGATTTGCATTCCCTGCTTCACCGATCACCTCATACCTGCCATCGCCCTGGATGATGGTTCTAATACCTTCCCTGAAAAGAGGGTGGTCATCAATGATTAAAATACGTTTTTTTTGATTCATTGCAGCTTATCCCTTAAAGGCAGCTTGATTACTATTTCAGTCCCTTTATTTAACTCAGAATGGATTAACATCTGTCCCTGAAGCAGGTTGACCCTTTCTTTCATGCTTCGAAGACCCATTCGTTTTTCACTGCCTATCGAGCGTTCCCGTTCATTTACATCAAATCCTTTACCATTGTCTATAATGCGAAGGATGATATTAGGATATGCCCCCACAAGTTTTATGGTTGCTTTAGAGGCAGCAGCATGTTTCCGGATGTTGTTCACTCCTTCCGTCACCAGACGGTATATATTGATTTGAGTATCCCAATTCAGTGTTGAGCCTTGGATACCGGCAGCTTGAAAATCAATCATGATATCATTTTTTTCAGTAAATTCTTCACAGAAAACCTCAAGGGCGTGAACAAGACCCAGGTCTTCCAGACTTGAGGGTCTCAGATCATAAGCCAGATCCCTTATCGAAGTAATGGTGCGATCTATGAGTTTTGAAACATCTGCTGGAGAACCCTTGATTCCTGATTCAGGGGATGATTGATCTTCAAACAGCCTGTTACAATATAATTTCAATGTGGAAAGATTTTGAGCGATGCTGTCGTGCAATTCACAAGAAATCATCTGCCGCTCACGTTCCTGAGCCTGCATCAGCATTTGCGAAAGATCCCGCACAAGGTCCTCAGTATGCTTTCGCTCGGTAATGTCTCTGGCGATACCCAACACACCGACAAGCTTTCCTTGAGCATTATACATTGGTGTCTTTATGGTTTCCAATAACTCTTTATGCCCATCATCAGCATAAGTGACTTCTTCTTCGTTGACGACAGAAATAGCAGCAGCCATAGCTGCTTTATCATGCTCTCGGAAAAAATCTGCTAATTTTTTATCTACAAAATCATAATCTGTTTTACCTTTGATCACTGTTTCTTTTGCTCCAAAAAAACGTTCAAATTTTGGGTTACAGGAGATATAAACGCCATCTGGATCTTTCAACCATACAAGATCAGGTATCGTCTCGATCAATGTACGCAAATGTGCTTCACTCTCCTGCAATGCCTCCTGAACCCTTTTACGCTCTGTTATATCGCTTGCAATCGAGAGCAGCCTCTGTTTTCCTGCAACCGTTATAATTTCACCATAATATTGACAATACAATGTGCCGCCGTCTTTCTTGTGCATCGTAAGCTCAATTCCATCAACACGCCCGTTTTGTATTAATTCGAATTTCAACCTGTCCCTATCCTTTTGAGATATAAAACCCAGATCAACCGATGAAGTACCAATAGATTCTTCTTTACTGTATCCGGTAACATGGATAAAATTGTCATTCACTTCCTGGTATGTACCGTCTTCTATTGAACTTATTGTCATCAGTAAAGGTCCATGGTGGAATGCCTTGGCAAATTTTTCTTCCGATCTTTTCAGTACCTCTTTGGCCTGCTTGAGATTGATGCTTTCCTTTTGCAGTTGCTCATTGGATTTTGTCAGTTCACTGGTGCGTTTTTCAACATGAAGTTCCAGCTCGTCAGAAGTTTTTTTTAAATTTTGATTTAGTAAAAGCCATTTATCTTTCATTGATCCAATTAAATATCCGGCTGTGCCACCCACACAAAATGGAATTAAATAACGATAAAAATCATACTCAAAACCAGTACCATTTAAGGCAAGGCGACCAAAACAAGGAACAAGTAAAGCACCCAATACCGCAAATTTTATTTTATAGGAAAGCGATCTCATTTCAGTCCCTTTAAGACAACTGCTAATAATTCATTTTGGCATCTAGTGTGCTCTTTTGTCAAGGACACCTTATGATCTTAAAATCATTATTCAAGTATGTGAATATTGCGGTCTGCACAGATATTTTTTAGTATTTCAGGCCAGACAGAGACTGTAACTTCTCCAAGATGTGCAGTTCTTAAAAGATACATAAAGGTTCTGGACTGTCCGATGCCACCTCCAATACTCAAGGGTATCTGATCATTCAGAATGGCCTGGTGATATGGAAGTTTGAGAAAATCCTCCTGGCCTGACATCTTAAGCTGGAGTCTGAGAGTTTCCTTTGTCACCCTGATCCCCATGGAGGTCAATTCGTGACGTCGTTTTGTCACAGGGTTCCATACAAGGATATCACCATTCAGGCCATGGTATGGCTCTCCATTTTTAATCATGCTTTCACTTGCCCAGTCATCGTAGTCTGCTGCCCGCATCTCATGGGGGAACCCGTCTTTCAAGGGCCATCCGATCCCAATGATAAAGATTGCAGCTGCTTTTTCCTGCAAAATGCGGGTTTCCCGCTCTTTCCTTGGAAGATCAGGATAGAGATCAAGGATATCTTCTGCATGAAAGAAAGTAAGTTCATCTGGATAATCGGGATACTTGGATATCTTCAGCTGCGGATACAGATCCTGGACCATTTTACCGGCATCCCGTATTGTTTTCCAAATTTTTTGAACAATATTTTTAAGAAAATCAATATTGCGATCTTCTTTTGCCATGGCAAGCTCCCAGTCCCACTGGTCAACATAAGCGCTATGATCGTGATCCAGAAAATAATCTTTTCGTATGGCCTTCATGTCAGTACAGATACCTTCACCGACTCTGCACGCAAATTGTTTAAGGGCCATACGTTTCCATTTTGTAGCAGCCTGTACAACTTGAGCCTGAATCGGGGATTCAAGCCCGAGTCCGCAGGGAAATTCCACAGGTGTCCGTGATCCGTCCCGGTCCAGGTAATCATTTATTCCACTGCCCCTATCAACAATAAGGGGAACTTGAACCATCTGAAGATTAAGTGTGTTACACAGGTTCGCCTCAATATAATTCTTTATGGCAAAAACCGCTTTCATTCTTTCCATGGGAGAGAGAAGCGCCTCATAGTTATCTGGCAGCTCTCTGGCCAATTGATCGTAATCTCCAATGCCCGGCCCGGCAAGGTCTGCTTTTTTGTTTGTCATATCATCCCTCCTGTATTATATCTGTCCGGTCATTCAGTTATATATTCTGACCTTATTCCTCTTTTACAAGTTTGGCTTTATATTCATATTTTGGAAGGGTGCCCGGTTCAACAAGCGTAATAGAAGAAGAGAAAACCAATTTTTCCCGGAGCAGATTTTCGATCCTGGATTTCAATAATGCAAGATTACCTGCTTTTTTCCCATGCTCTACCTTGATTTTCAAAGGTGGTTTTACAGAAGGCAGAGGAGAATCCACAGTAATCAGAATTTCTCCTGTGGTGTCAGGCGCAAGTGAACTTATCACATCTCGAATAGCAGAAGGATAAATATTCACACCTGAAATAATTATCATATCATCGGTTCTTCCGATACATTTGATACAAAAACCTGTTCGTCCGCAACCACATTCTGTCTGAGTGATTTCAACGTGATCCCTTGTCCTGAACCGGATTAACGGCTGGCATTCACGGTTCAAAGAGGTGTAGACCAGTTCTCCTTTAACCCCTTTTTTAATATCCAGCACAACGCCTGTCTCAGGGTTGATAACTTCAGTATGGCAGGTGTCCGCTCCTAAAAAATGCATTCCGTTTTTATATTTGCATTCACCCCACATAAGGCCCATCATATCTCCATTTCCCATTGTTTCCTGCACCTGTGCATCAAACCCGTCTTCCACCTGTTTTCTTAACTCAGGGATGCCTCCTCCCGGCTCACCGCCTACCATAAATCCTTTAATACCTAACTCTCTTGTTTTGATATTCCTTTTTTCACAATAGTTCATCAGATAAAATGGGAATGAGGCCGTAGAGAGGATAAAATTCGCACCCAGATTTTGAATAGCCCCCAAAAGCCGGTCCGTTGCTCCGACGCCAACAGGGACCAGCGTTGATCCAAGATTTTCAATAGCTTCTCCATAAGAGGCTGCAATAAAAAATGTGCCAATTGGCAGCGGAACAATATGTTCAGGCCGCATACCGCATGTCCACATGGCCCGGTTGGCGGATTCACGCCATAAAAGCCTGTCATTTCGTGTCAGGGCGATATAAGTTGGCACACCAGTGGTGCCGCTTGTTGAATAAATCCGGATCACGTTTTCAACCCCTGTGGCTGCATGCAGACCAAGAGGTTTTTGTTTTGCAAGGCTGTCCCGAAGTTCCTGTTTTATCGTAAACGGAAGATATTTAAGGTCATCAATACTTTTTATATCTTTGATATCAATATTGGCAGCAAAAAATTTTTTCTTGTAAAATGCAGAGTTTTCTTCAATATATTTCAGCTGATTCAATAAAGCCTTTGACTGGACTGCATGAAATTCATCTGCACTCAGTGTTTCCATTCTTTCATTCCAGTATTTGGATGCTTTTTTCATAACCCTCCTTCCCATTTATCTATTGTAAATTTCAAGACTATAACCATATGGGATGGATTGCTTTCATTGTATCTTTTGTGCATTCTATTACGCTGGCAAGCCTGAAATATCTAAGTGCCATGCCGATGCACCGGGTCATCAGTTCAAGATAGGAGAGTTCCTGATCTGTTATTTCCCAGGGTTCTGAATGATAAATTCTCAAAGCACCAATAATTTTCCCCTTCATGTTTATTGGAATTGAAACAATTGATCTGACACCTTCATTTTTTGCTTTTTCAGGATATTGAAGCTGATCACTCTCTTCTGTATCAGCAATGATAACAGGTTTTAAATTGGATGACAGCTTGATACTTTGATCCACCAGGATAGGTCCCTTGTTAACATATTCAATGCTTAAGCCCTCAGTGGCAAGGAGCTCCAACTCTTCCGCAACCGGATTTACCACAAAAATGCTGGCCCCTTTTACGCCTATGATCGTCACCAGCAGGTGTGTCAGCTGGGAACCCAGTATTGTCGGATCTGTTGCATCAAAAATAGTATCCACAATCAATTTATATTTTTCAAAGTCCAGTTTTTGCTCATGTTTCATATCTTTCCTCCTTTCATTGGTATTCATCATTAAAATGTGTGTTTTTTAATTTACGATATGAACATTGATTATCCCGTCACTGAAGTGGGTGATTCTTTTGGATATACTTCTGGAAAAATAATTGAGAATATTTCCCGGATTTCTGTTCAGCACAACAACGTTAAATTTCTCAATTTTCCACAACTGGATAATATCCATAGCAATATCTGTTTTTATCGGCTGGAAAAGACATTGAATATTTTGTAAGCCAAAACCGTAATCCACCAGCAACAACCTTACTTTCTCCAGGGCCTGCCTGCGTTCTTCCCGCTGCTTGTGCAAATGGTGAAGATTGAGCTTCATTTTTCCCATAATAGTATTGTTTGTAACATTGATTTCCGGTACAGATGCAAAGGCATGAAAGAGTGTGATGTCAGCCTCTTTTTCGCTGCTGTATCGCCGTCCAGTGTAATGAACCGCTTTTTCGTCATTAGGTTTAAAATTGTAGGGTATTAATATTTTGACTGCCATGTTGCCCTCCTTTCTTTTTAAAAAAATTAAGGATTATCAATAGTGCGACACGGAACCTGCTTGAATTCAAAAGGGTTAAACAAGTTTGAGAGCGAGATGAAATGCAAAGAGCAAAAGAAGATGAATT
>JBDLIV010000073.1:0-7815 GCA_039714675.1 Thermodesulfobacteriota bacterium | reverse complement strand
CTGGAATTCAGGTATGAATCCGATACAAGAAAATGAGTCAGTAACGGACACTCCTCACTACTTAGGCCATACAGAGGGCTGTTTGCCGTCAAAAGGCTTTTCAATTGACCTGAGATACCAATTGATTCAAGGTATTGTTTAAGGGGTGCTGTATATTGTAGAGACCTGTCTTTTTCAGGGATAACAGTAGGGTCATACATTCCAATATTTGAAATGGCCGAATTAAAATCTGAAAAATACCTGGCAATACTCTTTTTTTGATTTGGAAAATATTTATTCAGTTTATGTTGATATTGTTTGCGGCCGACAGGTATTCTGTAATCATTTGTGGGGAAATAAAATCGCTCAAAACAATTATTGGAAAGTGCAATTATGTCAAGCTGGTCTAAAAGGTCCAAATATTTGAAATAATACCACAGAGGTTGCCCCGGACGTAAAGATCCCAGCCTGTGAACACCTGTAGGGAAAACCATTCCATCCCGTGAATAAGTTTGTGTCAGCCCTCCTGGAACACTATGCTGCTCTAAAACAAGGACATGTTCACCTTCTTTTGCAAGAATAATTCCTGCAGCCATACCACTGATTCCAGAGCCAATTATAATGGTATCAAACATGCTTTTATCCATTAAACCGCCTTTGGTCTTTTAAACGTATAAATTTTTGTATTAATGAAGGGATCAGCATTAATGACAGAATCAGACTGGTTACCATGCCTGTTAATCCAGCGACTCCAATGGAAAAAAGTGCTTCATGCTGTGCAAAAACAAGGCAAACAAATGCACCAATGGTTGTCAGAGCACAGACAATAACAGCCCCGGCAGTTACATTGGGCTCATTTTTTTCTTTATACAATTCGTGATTTGCCAGAAAAATACTGAAATCCACTCCTACCCCGAAAACAAAAATAATAAAAATTATGCTGATCAGGTTGATCGGTATATTGAACAGTCCCAGTATTCCTGCTGTAATAAAGGCGGCTGAAAAAACCGGAGTTACAATGATAGAAACAATTTTCAAATTTCGAAAAAACACCGTCAAGACCAGAATCATGGCGGCGCCTGCAAAAAAGAACAGCTTTTTGAATTCTTTGGCGACAATAGAAGTGATGGTGCTGATAAAGTATTTTTTATCAAGGAACATGGTGCCGGGAATATTGGATTTTATCTGCTCAATAATACCAGGAATGAGTGTTTTGTCTTTAATTTGTATGGTTGTTAAAATAAAAACTTCATTATCCTGAAAAATAATTTTTGAATCTATTAATTTCTTAAGTACAGTATTATCAAAATCTTTAATTGAAAAATCTGCTTCACCCTGTTTAAGAGTATCTATAAAGGGCTGAAACGTATTTTGTTTAAATCCTTCCAGGCGTGCGGCATTTTCAAACATTTGTTCAATCTGCAATATTTTTTTCTCATTTATCAAAGTTTTGAAATGCCTGTTATTTTCTTCTCTTTTTTTTGATGAAGGAAAAATATCCGATAATGTGGTAATCTGCTCAATCATGCCTTTTTTTTGTATTTTTGTCAGCAAATCATTCAGCGCATCATTTTTCTCTAATGCTCGATCCAGCGTATCTGCTTTTACAAGTATCAGGCTTGGTGAAAATCCCCCCCAGGTTTCAAGAAAGCTATTCATATCACTTTGAGTTGCAGGCTGCAAATGATTCAGTTTTGATACATCCCCTTCAAATTCAAATGCATTGATTCCAAGCAGACCAACAATGGTAAGGGCTGCTCCTGCAAGGCAAATAAGGTTAATATGCTTTTTTCTAAACTCCATTAACCTGTCACACATGGCTACCAGATTGATAAGGGGTTGCCTTTGATTTTCCCTGTGAGCTGGGATAAAATATCTGAGCAAAAATACTGCAAAAAAAGCCGCACCAAAAATGCCAATGATTGAAAAAACACCCATCTGCCGCTGCCCTGCAAGCGAAGAAAAAATAAGGCAGCTGAACGCGGCCATGGTTGTAAATGCACCGGCAAAAATAGGGCGCCGCAGTTTTTGTATGATGGTTTCCGGGGAAGATCCGTGACCGGCATCTACACCAAAAAGGATATGAATACCAAAATCAACGGTAATGCCGATAAGGACAGCACCGCAACCCAAAGCAATTGCAGAGATATCCTTGTAAATAAACGAAACAAATGCAGAAGCAAATGAAAGGCTGATCATTGTCGGTAAAAAGATCAAAATTATATGTGTCTTTCTTCTAAAAAAAAGGATACCGATTAAAAGGATACCGATACTCAATACAAAAATTGTTCGTTTGACATCCTGTTGAATGGTTTGAGAATTATCAAGAGTGGCAACATGATTGCCGGAAAGCCGAATCTTGATCTTATGATGATATTTATCTGTTAACCTGTCTCTCAGTTCATTTAAAAATGTCATCATCTCAAGGCTTTTTTGTGTATCAACAGCTGAAAAAGATGGCATTGCCATCATCAGGATATGGTCTGAATCTTTGCTGTAAATTCTTGATCCTTCAATCTTCATCCCATATGCTTCGTTTTTAAATGTATCCAGTTTGGACAAAACCAATTCATCAACCTTAAGCGGATCATGAATCAATGCATCGCCCATAAATATTCCAGACGGGTTTAAAAATTGACGTTTTACCGCAATTAAGTGTGCATGAATTTCTTCTTTAGTCAGGCGGGATTCAAATATGGCCAAATCATTTTCATTTAGCAGGGTTGACCTGTTTTTACGGACAAGCTTCACAAGATTCAAAAAATCATCAGAAAAAAACCGGTAAACAATCTCAGAAAAGAAATCAGATGGGCTGATTTGTGCATAAAATTCATCAGCTGCCTGTTGAAATAATTTCTTGTCACCGGTCAGGTTCTGGATATCAATGTAGAGAGTTTCGGTTGCGGGCAGTTTATTGATAATAAACTTAAAGTCCTGAGCCATGGGATCTGAATCAGGGAGCATAGACGTTATTTTTTCATCTATATTAACATTTAGTGTGGATAATATACAAATAAACAGAAAAAGACCAACAGCAAAAAAAATAATTTTGTTTTTACGTGGGAAATTCATGTTTTTGAAAATACTAATACTGAATTATTGCCGCCAAAAGCAACAGATTGAGACATTGCAGCCTTACAAGACACATTTCTTGATTTTTCAACCGGAGTCTGTTTCAAAGCATCATCCTTTTGTGAGAAACCAATATTACCCGGTATTTTCCCGTCAATAAGGTGCTGTATTGTAAAAACAGCCTCAATGGCACCGGCTGCACCCAGGGTATGCCCGGTATATCCTTTTGTGGAAAAAAAAGGCGTATCCGGTAAAATTTTTGACAAGACATGATCTTCCACTTTGTCGTTGTCCTTTGTGCCTGTCCCATGCGCATTGACAAAACCAATATCGGACGGAGTAAAATTGCTGTCACATAATGCCCGGGTGACTGCTTTTTTAAGACCCTGACCGTCAGGTTTTGGTGCAGTCAAATGATAGGCATCACATGCAGAGGCATACCCTGAAATACAGCACTTATGAGTACGATCTGCACCAGGCGTCTCTGATGCAGGTTCTAAAATCACAGCAGCAGCACCTTCTCCAAGGTTGAGGCCTTTTCTTGTTTTATCAAAAGGTTTACAGGGATCACTGTCGGTTATCATCAAAGAAATAAATCCATTATAGGTTACCTTGCAAAGTTCGTCCGTACCTCCGGCAATAACAAGATCGCACAATCCCGCCTTTATCCATGAAGCACCTATGCCAATGGCATCGGTACCTGAGGCACAGGCATTCACAACGGTCTGAACCGGACCCGTAAGTTTGAGTTGTCTTGCCACACAGGCTGCCGGGTTGCTGTTTAAAAAACGATTAATTGCACCCATTCCCGGATTTTTACCCTTTTTATAATCAATATAAAATTGATCGTTATTTAATGCACATCCGACTGTGGTACCCATGCACACACCAACCCGCCTGTTTTCCAAATCATCTGGAGTAATCCTTGCATCGTCCAGTGCCTGGTATACTGCTGCAAGACCAAACCGGGCTGTTAATGTCAGGCCATTATCTTCCAATGAAAGCGTCGATATAATATTTTCATTGATTTGAAAAACAGGATATTCAATGGCATGATCTGTTGAAAACCGTCCGGGAGGGGCTGTTTTTCTCAAACCTTTAAACATGTTTTTCATGCATTCATTGATATTTGAACCCAATGCACAAATACAGCCAATGCCTCTTACATTCACTTTAACACAATTTTTGTTGTTGCGGGTCAATATGTTTCTATCCTTAAAGATGAAATATTATCTTTGCTAATCTTCCTTATTGTTATTCCACATATCATAAAAATTAAAAAACTGGTAAGGATACTTTTTTGTATACTGTTCCAGGGATCTAACAAATTTTTCTGCGTATGGCCTGTAATTTTCCTTTTTTTTCCCAAGCTTCGGCGGGACATGAATAATTTGGGGGATGGATACTGTATAACTGCCAGGGCCAGATTTGTTAGAATAAAGAATCACCATGGGTTTTTGAGCAATGGAAGCAATTTTATAGGCACTTAAGGGAAACAGTGCATCACTGTCCAGAAAATCAATATAAGCTGCCAGCTCTTTATTCTTAAACACTCTGTCCCCCATGATACACAGGATTTCATCATTTTTAAGCACATTGAGCACCTCAATGGTGCCTCCTAAAAATTGATCCGGGCTGATAATATTAAAAAAATTTTCCTCACTACCATGTTCAAAATAATGCTTATCAATGTCCTGATCATCCTGGAGCATTAAAAGGTTGACAGGCCTTCCAAGTGCGGCAAGTGCTGACATGATCACCTGCCAGCAACCCACATGTGACATCAGTATCACAAACCCGGAATCAAGTTCTTTAATTTTTAACAGATCATCTGGATTATCAAATGCAATATCAAGGGATTCCTGTCCGCAGATACCAAAGACAGCTCTATCAATTAAGGATTTACCCAAATGAAGAATTAACAAATATCTGTCACAAATTCTTTTCAGGATACCTGAATCAGGAAATCTTCTGGACAGGTATGGTTCTGCTTTCTCTTTCACAGACGGGTGAAAAATCACATAATAAAAAACAATAAAATATAAAAAAAAATAAGCCAGTCGCCGGCCTCCAATTTTCACCAGCAAATAAAAAAACTGGTGTCCGAATTTTGAACCGATGCTTTTGCTGCTCCAATTTTTATTGTTATTTTGTTTCATGTTTCTTTACCCGCGTTCATGTTTCTTTACCCAACATTGATAATAAAGTTGCTATCACATAAATCAGAACAAATGACAACAACCCAAAAACAGGAGCAACAATCAAAGACCCCAAAAACCATTCGTAAATTCTTTGAAGCCCCTGAGCCCCGATCGTTTCAAGTGATACTTCTGTTAAAAAAGTCCCGTTGTGGGTTAAAAAGTATCCGGTCTCTATACAGATGGCAGGAACTATCGGGGGCATACAGAACTGACTTGTACCTATGGCCACCAGTTTGTTAAGCCTGAAAAATCCGCTCACCATCAGAATGACAACCGTATGCAGGGCAATCAGCGGCAATGTACCCAGGATAACACCTGCACTGCCGGACACGGCGATCTGGAACGGGGACACATTCCGGCCAAGAAACAGCTGAATAGATTTTACGGGTTTAAAAATTGAAAACCTAGGAGTGCTGCCACGAATAATTTGTTTATGCGGGATGGGAATGAAGGACCTAAATGTCAGTTTAGTATTTAAGTGTGTCAGCCTTAAATTGTCTTTAAAAAGCTTAAAATGGGATATCCTTTTATCCCGGGCTGGATAATGGACAGATATGTCTAAATCTTTAATCATAACTCCTGCCCAGGCAGCTTTAACAAGCACTTCAACTTCAAATGAATAGTGCCTGTCGGAGAGTGCTAAATGTTCAAAAATTAATAAAGGATATGCCCGGAACCCGGACTGGGCATCACCGATACGCTGACCTGTTTCAACCCTGAACCAGAAATTGGAAAACTCTCTTCCGAATTTTGACATCCCCGGGATGGAAGTTGCTGAGAAATCCCTTTTCCCGACAAACAATGCGTTTGGATCATTTTGGATGGCTTTTTTAAATAGAGGGATGTCATTCGGGTCATGCTGTAAATCAGCATCAATAGTTATCATATGGGTCATGCCATGTTTTAATGCAAATTCTGCCGCTGTCTGAATGGCGGCACCCTTTCCCCTGTTATGTCCGTGGTGTATCCATTTAACATTGCAGGCACTAATCTGATCCTGTGTCAAATCAGTGCTGCCGTCATTGATAACAATAATATTATCATGAACTTTTTTGCAGCGTTCAATAACATCAAACACGGTCTTTCCATGATTGTACACCGGGATTGCAATCAGTACTTCAGATCGGAAAGATGTCATTATTAATCTTATCGCAAATCAAAAAAATTTATCCTTTTACGATTTTTATCAAATTGATATACTTTTTTATCTGCTGTGTCCCTGTCAATGATCCTGATTTCAGGTACAACCCTTACTTTAGCTCTTAATACATCTTTGAGCCAACGGATATCTTGATTTGCATCACAAAGTGCTGCATTTAATACAATTCGATCCGTTCCGTCCGGATTGCGCATCACCTCGATATATCCATTATGAAATCTTTTATCGCCTTCAAGGCACCCCAAAATGACATTGGGATAAACGGTTGTACCTTTATATTTGAGCATCTGGTTTTTTCTACCAATGATTGGTGCAAGCCTTTTAGTGGTCCTTCCGCAAACACATTTTTCATCGATCAAATAAGAGATATCTCCGGTTCTGAACCGAATCAGGGGCATGCCCGTTATCCCTAAAGGGGTGACAATGACTTCTCCGGGTTCGCCATCTTTTACCGGGTTATTGTCAGCATCAAGGATCTCTGTGATATTTAATTCAGGTCTTAAATGCCCGCCATTTCTTGCAGAGCATTCACAAAATGTTGTTGCAATTTCACTGGATGCATAGGTGGAATATATTCTGGCTCCCCACATGTCCTCCAGTTCGCTGGCAATTGGAAGCAAACTCAAATCCCTGTCTTTGGTGGGTTCTCCAATGGCAATCAATTTTTTAATGCCGGCTGTTTCCGGTTTTTCATTATTGGCCATGGCATATTGTCCGATTTTATACATCAGGGAAGGAACACCAACAATCACAGTCGCACCTGCAAGTTTAATAAGCTCCCAATGCTGCGAAGCACTTCCGGAACCACTTCGCAAAACCCTTGCTTTTAATCTTACACCACCAAGGAAATAGGCAATCCCGGCCATGAAACATCTGTCAAGAGCGGCACAGACAAGCAAGGTATCTGTATCATTTATTCCTGTCATAGAAAAGGCGAGTTCTTCATTGTATGCCAGCCTTGAAAGATCGCTGGATGTAAGCGAAATTATGGTTGGTGCCGGCCCTGATGTACCAGAAGTCAGACAGACATCAACAATCTCTTTTTTATTAACACATAGAAAATCTTCTGTTGAAAAAAGATCACTTTTTTGTGTCAAGGGGAGCTGTTCAATGTCTGAGAGTTGCCTGATTTGTTTTAGCTCAATTTTTTTATCTTGATACAGCCTCTTATAAAAAGGAGAATTGTTTACTGTAAAATTCAGATGAGATAAAAACAATTCAGTTTGAACTTTTTTTATCTCATCTGATTCAGCAAATTGAAGAAACGCATATTTTTTAGCTGAAAAGTCACTAATTACAGGTGAAGAATAGAGTGATGATGTGTTTTTCATAAGTATTTTTGTTAAAATTTTCCTAAGCTTTGTTTGGCATATTTTTGTAATTTCATATTAGAACTGTTTTCAA
>JBDLIV010000072.1:0-7828 GCA_039714675.1 Thermodesulfobacteriota bacterium | reverse complement strand
GGATCCTGAAATATTAAACAATAGATATCCATTTTTGAATTTTGGGCCGCCAATGGTGACACTGCTGTTGTTTTTCAACAGGATTCTGGTTTGAAAAACACTCTTTCTTTTTTTTAAAATATTGATCTGATACCTTATTCTATTTCTGTCCTGGTCCAATGGAGTGATAATAAGGGTTCTTTTCCCGGGCAGGTTAGCACGGCCTTTTTGATTAAAACTCTGGTTTAATCTTTTCTCTTTTAAAAGCCGGTAGGAAGTATATTTAAATACAGTTTCAAGTTCTGCAACAATGCCCTGCAGGTTTGGATCAAGATAGTTTGATTCTGTTGAAGCATGTATCACCTTTACATTAGTTGATACTTTGCTTTTACCAAATGCCGGCTGGGTGCAGAAACAAAAACATAATATTCCTGATATTAATAAAATTGTTTTTAAAAATTTAACCATGGTTTTCCCTTTTGTATCATGTTTCACTATACCATATTATAGTATGTTGTTCTTTTTGAGTCTCAATAATCATAACCGAAGAAAAATCTGTGTCAACATATTTTACAATGGCACTTGGACCTGTTGGTGTAAACAGTTTGTTTTGAAAAGTGAACAGAGTGATCATTAATATTGCTGCAATAGATGCAAGTTTTAAATAGGTGTTTTTGCCAAAAAGTCCAAAGCTGTTTTTCAAAGGTTTATTCTCTGAATTTTGTATGGCTTTATCAAGTTTTTGTTTCACTCTGGCAGAATCAATTTCTGAAATTTTGCTTTGGGTATGACTTTTAAAATCAGCAGAGAGGGTCTTATAGTTTTTAACAAGGCTGCTGCAAGAAGTGCATTGTTCAAGATGCTGCACCAATCCCTGATGTTTATCCCTGGAAAGCTCATTGTCAACAAACATGCTTATATCTTCAGGTGTATATTGGCTGCATGATTTTTTCATAAAATTCCCCCTTTTAATCACTCATTTCAAGTGAATTCATGAGATTTTGTCTTGCAAAATAGAGTCTTGAACTAACTGTTCCTTTTTTAATATTGAGAGTGTTTGCAATCTCTTCGTATGAGAGCCCTTCAATGCTGTTTAATACAAAGACTACCCTTAATTTTTCCGGGAGTTTTTTGATTGCTTTCATAAGATTCTCTCCCAATTGTTTCTCCCTGTACAGCATTTCCGGATCATGATTTTTTAAGGTTTCCTTAAAAAGGTTATTATCGTTAAGCAGATTTTTACCACTTTCAGATTCCAGGGAATCATGACTCCATTTAAATCTTCTTTTCCATTTTCTTTTCCAGTTCAGGCATTGATTTATGGTAATTTTTCTAAGCCATGTGGCAAGGCTTGACTCCTGCCTGAAAGTATGAATTTTTTTAAAAACAATAACAAACACATCCTGTACAATCTCTATGCTGTCCTCATGATTAAGAGTGACTCCGTAAGCGATTCTCAACAGCCTGTTTTGGTATCTCTCCACAAGAACATTGAAAGCCCACTGCTGTCCCTTTATCAGCCTTTCAACAAGGTCCTGTTCGTTAATATCGATTGCTTCACTCTTTAATTTGTTCACAATTAATTTATATTGGAGTTATGAGATATGAGTGGTGAAAAGTGCGAATTATTCAATATCTCACATCTCACTTCTCACACCTCAATTAATGCCACACCCATACCTTATCTTCCTGCCAGTATCCCTTGGTTACAATAAATTTTTCATATCTGCCATCAACCCAGCTGCCCCTGCGGTTATAATGACCTGGATTCCATTTTGTTTCATAAACAGGCTCTATCCATCTCTTCTCTACTTCCCAATGGCCTCTTGGTCTGTTATGGCAATATTTTTTATGATGTTTCTTCTGGTGCCCATATCTGTATCCTGCATAATTATGATCATTATGTCTTGAATAACTTGATGTATATTGGGGTTTTGAATCCTTATTGATTTCATGGATGATGGCAGCTCCCAATATGGCAACTCCTGTACCAAGCATGAATCCTTCCATTGTTTTCCTGTCTGCATGTGCAGATACTGCGGAAAATCCAACCAATACCAGAACTGCTGTTATAATTGAAACTGTTTTCTGCATTTTTTTATCCTCCATTTCTAATATTTTTTAAAAGAAAGAGCAAATTTAAATTTACAGCTATTTCCTGTTTTGTTATTTGCCTTTTTTTATCCCAACCGCTTGTGGCAGTTAATTAATACAAAAGTATTTGCAGGATTTTTGCTCTTCTATTAACCATTGACACCACTGAAATGGTTTTGTTCAAAAAAAAATCATTTTATCAATAATTATTCTCCAGCCAGTGCTTGTATGGTTCGAGAAGAGCTTTATGCTCAAAAACTTGCTCATATACAAAGCGCAAGGAATTTTGTAACCGGAGTGTACTATAGTACATGAGGATTACAAAATTTTGCAGCAACGAAGTAGATGGGAAAGTTTTTGTTCAAACAATAATTATCCGCCAATGGAGGTCATGTGACTGATGGGTATAGCTTTGGCACTGAGATCATTTAATCCGTGAAAGGAGGGTTTTTTTGAAAGTACTGAAAGGATGATTTTTTTCAGTTCATCATCCGAAGCACTGTTTCGAAGTGGATTTAAAATGTCTTTTTCGTAATTATTTAAAAGACAGGGGCGCAGTGTTCCCCTGGATGTCAGTCTCAATCTATTGCAATCGCTGCAGAAATGTGAGCTGATTGGAGTGATAAAACCTATGATGCCTTGAGCCTTTGCAATTTTAAATTTCTTTGCAGGGCCGTCATTGGCAGTCTGTTTGACAGAGGTGAGTTTTCCAAATCTGGATTCTATTTTTTCTTTAATTTCCTGGGTCAGCATCTGCTGTCCCTTTTCCACGTCAGAATCACCCATGGGCATGTATTCAATAAACCTGATGTGAAAAGGAAAGTCCAATGTCAAGGCTGCAAGATCTACAATCTCATCATCATTGACTCCTTTTAAAACAACAGCATTAATTTTTACAGGTGATATCCCGAGTTCATGGGAGGTTATAATACTCTCCCAGACTCTTTGGAACCTGTCTCTGCCGGTTATCCTGGCAAATTTTTCAGGATCCAGAGTGTCAAGACTGAAATTAAGCCTTTTAATACCAAGCAAGTTTAATCTTTCTATTTTTCCCCTGGTTAATAATGCCCCATTGGTTGTGATGGAAATATCATTAAGACATTCAATGGTGCTCAATTGTTCTAAAAATGAAAAAATATCCTTTCTTACAAAGGGTTCTCCCCCTGTAATGCGCACCTTGGTTATGCCAAGCTCACAGGCAAGTTTTGTAATTTTTAAAATTTCTTCATATCGGGCAATTTTTTTATGTTCAATAACAGTGAAAGGTGAGGCAGGAATACAATATCTGCACCTGAAATTACAGCGGTCAGTCACTGAAATGCGAAGATAATTTATTGTGCGGTTGCCGGCAATCATGGGTTTTTACTTTCATAGTATGCCAGCAATGAATCCACAAGGCCTTGAATAGTATACTCTTTGGCTTCAATCTCAGGTTTAATATCAAGGGATATTGCTGTTTCTGATGTAATGGGCCCGATGGAGGCTGCTACTACTTTTTTTAATAATTTTCTGCTATCTTCTGAATCAAGCAGAGAGATAAAATTAGATACAGTGGAAGAGCTTGTAAAGGTTACAGCATCAATTTCATTGTTCTGGAGAAGAGTAATTAATTCCTCTTTTTTGTCAATATCCAGCAGTGTTTCATAGGCGACAACTTCGTCAACTTTTGCACCCATTCTGGTTAACTCTTCAGGCAGGATGGTTCTGGCTTTTTTAGCTCGTGGAAGCAATATCTTTTTATCCTTTAATTCAATATTTGAAAAAGCCTTAATCACACTCTCTGCTCTGTATGTTTCAGGCAGGATATCGCTGATAATACCATAATCGCACAGCCGTTCTTTGGTTATAGGACCTATACATGCCAATTTAAGATGACCTAAAGTCCTTACATCTTTTCCCATATCAAAGAGAGTATCAAAAAAGAATTTAACTCCATTGACACTGGTGAATACAAGCCAGTCATAATTATCTATATTTTCAATGGATTTTTTTAACGGAGAGATATCTTCGGGAGGGGCAATTTTAATGGTCGGGATTTCAATACACTGGGCTCCAAGTTTGGTCAGTTTTGACACAAGACTGCTTGCCTGGGCCCGGGCCCTTGTGATCACAATTTTTTTTCCAAACAGAGGTCTTTTATCAAACCATGCAAGTTCACCCCTTAAAGATACCACATGGCCTATAATAATGATGGCAGGGGATTTAAGTTTAGCTTTTTTGACCTTTTCAACTATTGTTTCAAGAGTTCCTGTAACAGTCTGCTGTCTGGCTGTTGTTCCCCATCTGACAAGGGCAACAGGTGTATCTGAAGATTTGCCATTATTAATCAGGTTTTTTGCAATGTTTGCAAGGTTTTTTACTCCCATTAAAAATACCAGGGTAGCATTGGATTTGGCATATACATCCCACTGCATACTGCTCTCTTTTTTGTCCGGGTTTTCATGACCAGTTATAAATGAGACAAAAGAGGTATGATCCCTGTGGGTCACAGGAATACCTGCATAGGCTGGTGCTGCAACAGCTGAAGTCACTCCCGGAATTACTTCATAAGGCACATTGTAGCTTAAAAGTTTCTGGGCTTCTTCACCGCCCCGGCCAAATACAAATGGATCACCGCCTTTAAGACGTGCTATATTAAGCCCGAGTTTTGCCTTATCCACTAGAAGCTGATTGATCCCATCCTGGGAAAGAGTATGGTCGCCGCCTTTTTTACCCACATAAATGATCTGGGCATCTTTTTTGGCATAATCCAGTAAAAAAGGTGATGCAAGATAGTCATAAACCACAACATCTGCATTTTCAATACACTCTTTTGCCTTAATGGTTAAAAGTCCTGGATCACCCGGCCCTGCACCAATTAGATATACCTTGCCTGTCTTATCCATTATCTTAAATTTAAATTCTCCAATATTTTTTTTCCACCTTTTTCAAGCAGGTTGTCAGCAAGAGTTTTTCCTGAACTCACCACTCTATCCATTGGTGAGATAATCTCTTCTTTAATTACTTCTTTACCATCTTCCGATGCAACAAGTGCAGTCAAGATAACCTCTTTATTTTTGATTCTTCCAAAGCAGGCCACGGGAATATGGCAGGAGCCTTCAATCTGTTTTAAGAATGCCCGCTCCCCTGTTACACAGATATTTGTATCATAATGATCAAGTTTGTCCATGATAGGCGCAATATTATCATCATTTTGTCTTGTCTCAATACAGAGAGCTCCCTGGCCCACAGCAGGCAGCATGTCACCTTCATCAAGATATTCTGTGATTTCATTTCTTAGTTCCATGCGTATAAGTCCTGCTGCTGCAAGAACAATTGCATCATACTCTCCTGATCTGAGTTTTTTTATCCTGGTATCCAGATTGCCGCGAATGGATTCAACTGTTAGATCCGGCCTGATATGTTTTATTTGAGAAGCACGCCTTAGACTGGAAGTGCCAATTTTAGCACCCTTTTTATAATCTGCCAGAAGAGAGTTATCTTTTGATATCAACACATCAAAAGGGTTTTCTCTCTTAGGGATGGCACCAATACAAAGTCCTTCAGGCAGCTCTCCCGGCATATCTTTCATGCTGTGAACAGCAATATCTATCTCTTTGTTTAACAATGCATTCTCTATCTCTTTAACAAACAATCCTTTACCGCCTACCATGGCAAGGGGCCTGTCTGTGATTCTGTCCCCTGTTGTTTTAATAATTTTTAATTCAACATCAAAGGATGGAAAAAGAGTTTCAATTTCTGATTTTATAAAATTAGCCTGCCATAAGGCAAGTTTACTGCCGCGGGTTCCAATGCAAATTTTTTTTTCCATATGATCTATCCAACCCCGCAGGAAGAGCAGTTGGAAGAAGAACAGCTGCCACAGGCAGATGAACCAGCCGATTTCACAGTAGTTTCACCGGAAGGTCCTGAAGATTTTGAAATAAAGCCACATGCAGACATCAGCCGTGACAAATCTTTGCTGTTACAGGAGGGGCATTTAGGTTTTGAGCTACCCATAACAAGGGTTTCAAAGTTTTCACTGCAATGATTACATCTATATTCATAAATTGGCATTTTTACCTCAATTTTTTATTTCTCAAACAAGTTCTTTATAAACTGCCCTTTAAGGCACACAATACCCTAAAGGGTAGAAACCAAAGCATGAAAGAATTTAAATCATTTAATTGTTCTTTCATATAAAAATAGTTGTTTAAACTGTTTTTTTAGTGGCAGTTAATATAAGGATTTAATTGCCTGTTTTCAAGTCCTGTTTTATGATTTGGATATTTCAAAAATTAAAAGTAAAGCCCGAACATTGCAGAAAATATTCCAAATCAAGAGAACATGCTGAAGGTACTGGGTTTAAAATTATTGCAGAATCCACAATATTAAATGTTAAAAATCAATATATGTTACATGATGAGCTTTTTCCAACAAATTAACATTACCAATCAAGATTAATTATCCGGTACTCCCTGTTCTGAGTATTCAAAGGTCGAAATTGTTCATGATATCAAAAGTATATGTTATTAACTTTTTGAAACTGGACAGTAGCATCAAGTGCATCAATAGCTTTTTTAAACTGAATACTTTTCTTCTCTTTTTCAATCCAATATGATCGGTCATTAAAACAGGGATACGCATTGGTACAGAGAACAGGCCTCTGTTCAAATGATAGAAAACATCCGGTTTTAAGTAAGACAGGACACTGATTTTTGTTGTTGTTGCAGATCAATTGTACCAACGCAGCCTGCTGTTTTTCCGGCATAAATAATATTGCAATAAAAAAGTCAACATGGGTCAGATTTCTTGGAAAATGCCATTTGCAGCACTCTCCCCTACATGTGGGAATGGATGTTTTGCACGCTTGAGAATATCCTTTTTGAGCTGCAATAGTTTCCATCTGATATTTTAAGGTAATGATCTCCTTGACCTGTAATTCGGCATCCTCCTTCCCTTTTTGAGATAATTTTTGGCACCCATCGATTGCTGCCATCAGATTTTTATGCATTGCAGCCTGAATACGTTGCATTTCACCAAACCTCTTCTATTTTTTATCAATCAAGTTTACAATCTGTTTTTTAATTTAGCAAATTTATTTTGAGATAATATTTTTTGGGTTTGAAAAAAACAAGCTGGCCTCCAATTTAGTTGTGTAGAGGGTGTGTTAATATGATTGTTATGGGCAAATAAAATTGAATATTTCTTTACACAGATTTGAAACATTGATACTGATTTAACTATCAAAGTTTTAAGTCATTTCAGGTCGGAAACTATACCAGTTTTTGTAATATTCAGACCTGTATGATAATTGGTTATATACATTTTATAAAATGAAACAATTATAAAATTTTCAAAAGGAGTATTCCGTGGATTATAAGGTTATTAATATAACAATGGAAAATGAATTTAAAATCTGTCCGTCTTGTGGATATAAGGATGGGTTTCATTCTATGCTGAAAAGAGAAGGGAATGTTACTAAATGGCTTTTTATTTGCCCTTCCTGTCACAATGTTTTCGACATTGGCAAGACCTTAAAAAAACAATAATTAAAAAATTTCCGATATTGAAGGCAATATTATCTCGATATAGGAATTGAATGGAACTATTTTTAAAATAATCTCAATCTCCAATAAAATCTAATGAGGAATTGGTTCTTTTGGTTCAGGTCACAGACATATATTTTAATTTTCTATCTGAAGATGAAAAGATTGCGGGCACTACATATTGTATCCTGAGAAAAAATAGAAAAGCGAGTCTTACACGTTATAGT
>JBDLIV010000071.1:0-7859 GCA_039714675.1 Thermodesulfobacteriota bacterium | reverse complement strand
GGCTGCATTTTCAGCAGGCATTCCAAAGGCATCCCAGCCCATGGGATGAATAACATTAAACCCTTTCATCCTTTTATATCTGACAACAACATCACCAATAGTATAATTGCGCACATGACCTATATGTATTTTACCTGAAGGATATGGAAACATCTCCAAAAGATAATATTTTTCTTTTGATCTCTCTTCTTTAACTTTAAAGGATTTTTTTTCTTTCCAAAAAGCCTGCCATTTTGGCTCTACTGATTGTGGCTGATACCGCTGTTCCATGCAACTTGCTCCTTTTTTGATTTAGTGCCCGTACAAAAGCCTGCCAATTTGCCTTGGGGGTCACTATTTAAACTTTTATAGATGCCATATTCCTAATCAAATAGCAAGAAAATCAAAAAATTTTAAACCTTAAAATTTTTCCTTCTTGTTTCATTTTATGATTTTTGGTAGTTTCAAAAATCAAAGTTTAAAAAATCATTAAATTCCAAAAAGGTAATCCATGTCAGACAATGGAAAATTTTCTGAAAACAGTTCAATTAACAGTCTGATTGAAAAAATCTTTGATGAGCTGTGTCCATTTCTTGAGGAGCAGGCAGATGAAATATCTCAACTCACTTCCATTGGCAAAGCTCTTGGTGCAGGGAAAAATACAGGTGAACTCCTTGAAATGATTCTTACCATTGCCAGACGATTTACAAAGGCTGATGGCGGCACCCTTTACCTTGTTGATAATAAAAATCAAACTCTTGATTTTCATGTGATCCACAATTCAACCTTGAAACTCAAAAAAGCTGGAATAGATATTAACCTGCCAGGAGTGTCACTATATAATAAAGATAACACTCCTAATTTTTCCAATGTATCGTCATATGTGTTTCACACAGGAGAAATTGTTAATATTGATAATGTTTATAAAACAAAAAAATTTCAATTTCAGGGCACCAGAAAATTTGATAAAGCATTGCAGTATAAAAGCCAGTCAATGATTGTGATTCCCATGAGAAATCATGAAAACAATATTATAGGCATCCTTCAATTGATAAATTCAATTGATCCATTTTCAGGAAAAACTGTTTCATTTACCTCAAATGATCAGGAAAAAGCCTCTGCTTTGGCCAGTCACGCTGCTGTACTTTTAACCCAGCAGAATCTTATCCTTGAAATGAATGAACTTTTTGAAGCATTCATAAAAGCCATTGCTGTATCAATAGATGAAAAATCAAAACATACAAGTGGTCATATTCAACGCGTTACTGAACTTTGCATGATGATTGGCAGATCCATAAATGAAGACACAACAATATACAAGGACACATCTCTTGATCCTGATCAGATGGATGAACTCAGAATTGCTGCGCTTATGCATGATACCGGCAAAATAACCACTCCAGACCACATTATAAACAAATCTTCAAGATTAAAATTATTTCATGACAGAGTCGAACTTATTAAAACAAGATGGGATCTATTTAAAACAAATCAAAGGCTTGCTGCTGCACAAAAAAAACTTGCTCTTCTGGATCAAACTAAAAAGCAAAAACAACTTGCAAGGATAGATGAGCGCTGCAGTGAAAAAATCAATGAGCTTGAAAAGGAATTTGATACTCTCTCCTGCATTAATTCAACCAAACGAAGCCTTGATAAAGCCCATATTGACCAGCTGAAAAAAATTTATAAAAAATCAGATCTTATTAATGACAGAAAAGAATACTACCTAAGTGATGATGAATTTGAAAACCTCTCTGTTTGCAAAGGAACCCTAACCCACCAGGAGAGGGATACTATTAACAGTCATGCTGGTTTGAGTCAAAAAATATTAAACAAGCTTCCCTGGCCTAAAAAACTTGCTAATATCCCTTCCATTGCCGGGGCTCATCATGAAAAACTTGATGGATCCGGGTATCCCTTAAATCTTAAAAAAGAGAACCTGAATATTCAGGCAAGAATTCTGGCAATTGCTGACATTTTTGAAGCACTCAGCGCCCAGGACAGGCCATATAAACAGCCAAAGACTTTGAATCAGACTATCAAGGTTCTTGAACAAATGGGACAAGACAAATTATTAGACAGTGATATTATTAAAATCTTTTTTAAATCTGAAACTCATCTTAAATATGCAAAAGCTTACATGTCACCATGGCAGATTGATATTTAAAACTGCTAAAAAATATTTTTTCATAAACGAGCCATAGATAAATTAAAAAGAAATCTTGATTATTTAAAGTACAATCATTGATATGACAAGCATTATCAAGGAGAGAATTCCTAAGGTTTTGTGTTTCATTTTATTTCCTAATATATTATTATTTTACCATTGATTCCATAACTCTTTTTAAAAGAGGTAAATTTATGATTGTGGGTACTGGCAAAATCAAATTTAAACTTTATGACATAAACTCTTTAAAAGAAAAAAGAAAAATTGTTAAATCAATTGTAAACAGAATAAAAAACAAATTTAATATATCCATTGCTGAAACTGATTTTAACAACAGCCACTCCTGGGCTGAGATTGGTTTTTCCATAACAGGTAATAATGCAAGATTTATAAATTCCAAACTGGACAAGGTTTTAAATATGGCAGATGAGATTGGGCTTGCCCAGATAGTCGATACAGATATTGAAATCATTCATCTATAGTCGTCAAGTCAAAACAGGTTGTACACCTTGTTTATCCTTACAACTTATTTTAACTTCCCTATTTAGCAAGTTTTTTTCTGGTTCTTCTTTTCCTTCTGGATTTCTGCTTTTTTAATTTTTCTATTTTTTTTGATTTTTTCTCATCCATACCACGGTTTTTTTCATCAATTTTTTGCACCAGCAGACGTAAAGCAAAAAATTTATTCAAATGCTGTGATCGTTCTTTACCATATTTAACACTTAAACCTGTAACAATATGTTTTGCAAACACGGCAGATGATGATTTGTTGACCTTTTGTCCCCCTCTCCCGGAAGCTTTTATGAATTTAAATTCAATATCCTGTTTCCTGATGCCAAGATCTGCCATCTTTTTTTCAAGGGCTTCTATTTTCTCTTTTCTCGGTCCCATAATGTAATACTTTAGAGAGAAGGCTCATCCCTGTCAATCTCTGGAGTCTCTCTTTTAAATTGAATTATATTCCCTCTTTTTTTTAGATTTACAATATCCTGCAATGGCTCCTCAAACTCTTCTGATTCTCTTTGTCGCCTTTTTTCTTCCTCTTCTCTTTTTTTATAGATATCAGGCAGTTCAGGAATACTTACATCATGTATAATACTCAGACACTCTAATGCCTCCCCGATAAAACCTTCAGTATTTCCAAGGGCATATATTTTCTGTAATTTTTCAATCCCTCTTTTATCACCAATTCCTTTCATACAATTAGCAAATGTTGCATATGAATCCATTTCACTTTTCTTTTCTTCCCATCTCTGAGAGACAAGATCAAAAGCTTCAGAATAGGGAAGATTTTCAAGAAGAGCAAAGCTCTCCAAATCACCAATCTTACGGTTTTGAATTGCATTTATAACCATTTCATCGGCTGATTCATCCAAGGCAGTAATTGATCTTATTGCAGCACTATATATGTGATCCAAACTATCTGAATGATTAAGGACTCTGACCAGGTCTGGAAAAAATTCTCTGCTGCCGATCAGGCCCATAATCTTTACAATCCAGACATCGCCCCAAGTGTTCAACTCCTCTGACAAAATATTTTTCAACTCTTGTATGGGTGCATATTCCACTATTTTTTTACATATTGTTTCAGGCAACATAGAGCCGCTTTTTTCCATTGTCAGAATCAACTCTTCCAACCTTGCATCCAGAAGCAGAGCTTTTATATAGATACCACGTTCCAAAATAGAACAATATAGAGATATTGCCAATGAAATGAGAAGATCCATCCTGGAATTTCTCTTTTTTCCCGATTTGCTCCAGAGAGAAGGCTGCCTGGAAAGCTCCTTAAAAAAAGCCACAGCCATTGTATCTTTCACAAAGAGCTCATGAATATCCTCAAAAGATAAATTGTCCGGGTATCTATGCTGTACAATGTTTTGAATTTCAAACATTAAGGTGGTAACAAGATCATGATAATGGTCTATTTCAATATTTTTTACCACCATATCAAATTGATCTGTTTTTAGAAAACTTTGAGCATTCTTTTTAAAAAAGCTTTCTAAAATTTCCCTTGGATTTTCAATAATATTTTTATCGCCAATATACTCTGTCAGATCATTGTAATATTTTTTTGCATCCCAGAAATCTACAATTGCCTGGATCTGCAAATTTTTTACTGATCTGTTTTGTGTAATTGATTCCAATACTATATTAATAATCAGACTTACATCTTCAGAATCATTATGCCGCAGCAGATTAAAGCACGCACAACTTTGCAGCAAAGGGTTTTTAATCTGCCTGGCAGCAGATATTAATGTATCCCTGCTGTTTTCGTTGTACACACTTCCCAGATAATCGAAAATTCCAAACAGGGAGTCTGAGTGGATATTATTTGACAAGGAATCGATTATATCTTCCAGAGCAGGTTCATATTTCATTTTTGCAAGAGCCTTGGCGCAACTTGATGAAACACTCCCCTTTCCATTTTTAAAGCTTTCCAGGATATGCGGTGCATGCTCGACTGCATTATGCTTTGCAAGATATTTTGGTGCAGCACAGGCAAGAGAGCTGTCTTCATCCCCAATAAGCCGGCTTACTTTGTCACAGTATTTGTTGTGATATCTATTTGTTATGGCATCAAAAGCCCAGCGCCTGACCAGGCTGTTTTTATGTGAAAGATGTTTCACATAATCTTCATATGTCCATAATATATGCATAACTGCTTTTAAAACCTTTTTTAAAGGAATCTGATGTGATCTGATGCCTGCCACAACATTCTTTACATTTTTGAGATCAATGTCAAGGGTCAAAAATTCATAGATATTGCAAACCACCTGTGACTGCCTCTGAAGGATTTACATTGGAATCAGGAATAATTGGACGCAATGAAGGTTTTTGAAAAACCATTTGTAAAGAAGCTTTAATTGGTTTATTCATCAAAGAGTTTCTTGAATCAAAATACCAAGGGAAAGGCAGTTTATGTTTTTACAGATTTTTCAAATATTTATTGATATTGTTACCCCGGTGTTTTTTCTTGTCCTGCTTGGATATATTGCAGGGCCCCGCTTGGAACTGGAGGCTAAGACCTTATCCAGAACAGCCTATTATATTTTGGTGCCCTGTTTTGTCTTTAATATGCTCAGTAATGTGGATATCAGTATTTCAGTGGCAGGTCAGATGATTCTCTATACTACATTGACCCATGTACTGGTGGCAGCAGCAGCATTTATTCTTGCAAAACTCATGAAATGCTCCAGGGAACTTACAGCAGCATTTGTCATTATAGCCACATTCGGAAATGTAGGAAATTTAGGGCTTTCCCTTATTGATTTCAGGCTGGGGCAGGCTGCCCAGGTATCTGCAACAATTTATTTTGTGACAATTGTGCTGGTGGCTTTTGTTATCTGTGTCGGCATTGCAAGCTGGGCCCGGGGGACGGGCTTGACAGCGGTCTTGTCTGTTTTTAAAACCCCGGCACTTATCGCAATGGTACCTGCCCTGTTTTTTTACGGCACTGATATTGAGCCCCCCTTGTTTTTGTCAAGGATTACCCAGCTGTTGGGAAGAGCCATGATTCCGGTCATGCTGGTCACTTTAGGGGTTCAATTGTCTGATATAAAAAAATTTCATTTCAATATAAATGTGATCATTGCCTCTGGTTTAAGGCTCATCTTAGCTCCCCTTATTGCCTTTGCACTGACAGCTGTTTTTACGCTGTCCGGGATGGAAATCAGGTCAGGTATCCTGCAGGCAGGTATGCCTGTGGCAGTCTTAGGATCTATTATTGCGATTGAATATGATATTGTTCCTGAATTTGTTACAACAGTTGTACTGTTCAGTACGGTTTTCAGCTTAATAACCGTGACAATTATGCTTTATCTGGTCTGATTATTCAGGTCTAATTATTCGGGTCTGATTATTTTTCTCTATTTTTAAAGAAATTTTTCACATACTCTATGTGTTTTTGCATGGCTGTAAAAGCTTTATCAGGGTCACGGTTAATAATGGCTTCTATAATGGTTGTGTGCTGGTTTAAAATCAATTGGATATTATTCTTATCCTCGTAAAGGAATTTAAGGCTTTCCATAATTCCATGGAAAAGATAATCATAAAAAGTTTTCATGACCTGGATATGGAGCGGGTTTTTTGTGGCATATGCTATGGCCATATGAAACGAGGTGTCGGCTTCAGTTCCAAGCCGGCCGGCCAGGATTTCTTTTTCCATTTCTCCTATGCTCTGTTTTAAAGCATTGATATCTTCTTCATCCGCACGTTTTGCAGCCAGGGCAGCAGCCACGCACTCAAGCCCCATCCTGACTTCCAGCAAATCATAAATAGTGGCATTCTGTGCTGCCATGGCAGCAGCAAAAGGGTTGCTAGTTTCAGAGGCAGATACGGTTACAAAGGTTCCTTTTCCCTGGGTGTGTTCAACAAGCCCAATGGCAACAAGCCTTGAGATTGCATTTCTGATTGTCGTTCTGCTGACATTCATGGAATCGGCCATCTCTCTTTCAGGTATAAGCTTATCCCCGGGCTTTAATTTACCCCTGAAGATGAGTTCTTTTAGCTGTTCAAAAACCTGATCTGATATTTTCTGTTGCCGGACTGGTTTCAATAAATTCATATTTTTATAGTCCCTCTGCATATAGTTCAATAGGGTGTTTAATTTTAATGGTTCCGCTTCCCTTGGAAAGCATGTCTGAAATCTGCATCATGCACGCAGGACAACTTGTTGCAAGCGTATGGCATTTTGTTGCTTCAATATTTTCTTTTTTAATGTTTCCGATCTGAGAAGAAATATCATAATGATATAGGTTGAAACTGCCGCCCATGCCGCAGCATTGGTCAGGCTCTGCCATTTCGCTTAATTTATAACCGGGCGTCTCATGAATCAATTGCCTTGGCTCTTTGCGTATGCCAAGGGATTTTGCCAGATGGCAGGGGTCGTGATAGGTAACAATTTTTTCATCATTGCCGGAATTTTGTTTTTGCGCATCTATTCCTGTAATATTACATAAAAACTGGCTGATATCCATTGTCTTTTCAGCAAGACAAGACACCTGGTCCTGCAGCAAAGAGTCCTGGTTTTCTATTATAGACGGCCATAGTTTTTTAAGCGTAGAAGTGCAGGTTGCACATGATGTAACAATATAGTCAAACTCTTTTTGGGAAAACAGATATAAATTGTGATTAAGTAAAGTCATAAAGGTTTCTTTGTCGCCGGCAGCCAGGGCAGGAATCCCGCAGCAACCCTGATTTTTTGGAATAAAGACTTTATAATTATGGTGCAATAATGATTTTACAGTGGCAATGCCGACTCCTGGAAAAATTTTATCAATCAGACACCCGGTAAAAAACGCCACCCTGGGTCCGGTGGGGCTTGAGTTTTGCAATAATTTATCAATGGATTGTTGAAAAGGGATGTCAGCCACAGGCATGATTCTGCGATCCTTTAAAAGTGGAGACAATAATTTTAAAGAGGCTGTGTTAGTATTTGGATGCTTTGCAGTTAATAAAAATTTTTGGATCCTGGCCCCTATTCCTATGATTTTGTCAAAAACTTTTGGCTGGGCCAGCATTTTTCTGAAAATCACTTTTTTAATAAAGGGCAGATCTAAATACCCGGTTATGATCATACGGGCTTTGATAAATATTTCAGTAACATTTACACCGCTTGGGCAATTTGCTGCACATGATCCGCACAAAAGACATTTGTTCAGGCGCTTGTTAACACCATGGGGATTGTCAAAAATATCATTCATGAGAGATTCCA